>DASRUK010000056.1:0-7912 GCA_035655475.1 Candidatus Nanoarchaeia archaeon | reverse complement strand
GCCTTGTGTGCGGGAAAAAGATTGCAGAGCCTACCGGCGGTAAAGCAAAGGTAAAGGCGCGCATACTTGAAGTTTTAGAGTAAAATGTTTTTAAAAAAGACAGGTTTTCCAGAAGAAGATGAATTAGTTCTATGTACTGTTACCAATATATTCCACCATGGTGTTTTTGTCGATTTAGATGAGTATGCCAGAAGCGGAATGATCCATATCTCGGAGGTTTCTCCGGGAAGGATAAGGAACATAAGGGATTTTGTACAGCAGGGTAAGAAGATAGTCTGCAAGGTTCTTAGAATCAATCAAGAGAAGGGTTATATCGACCTAAGCCTTAGAAGGGTAAATGAGCGCCAGAAAAAGGAAAAGATAAACGAGATAAAGCAGGAGCAGAAGGCTGAGAAAATCATCGAGTTTGCGGCAAAAAAGCATGAGATAGAACCAAAAAAGCTGTATGATGAGGTCGCCCCAAAACTTCTTGAGAAATATGGCATGCTAAATCCTGCGTTTGAAGATATAGTCAAAGGAAATCTTAATCTTGAAAAAATAGGCGTCGATAAAAAGATGGCCAAAGCCTTGACAGAGCTTATCTTAGAGAGGATGAAACCTACAGAAGTCTATGTCGAGAGAGAGCTTTCTCTTAAGAGCCTTGCACCAGATGGTGTTGAAGCTGTTAGGCAAGCCCTAAAACAGGCTAGCCTTGAGAACATTACGATACTATATGAAGGGGCAGGAAAATATAAGGTCAAGGCAAAAGCAAACGAATATAAAGATGCTGAGATACTTCTTGATAAGTCAACAGGGGCGGCAATCGAGTCAATAGAAAAGAGCGGCGGAGAAGGCTCTGTTGCCAAGGCAGAATGAGGCATATACTGAAGTGCCAGGATTGTAAGACATATACCCTTAAGGAAAAATGCCCTAATTGCGGAAAAGAAGTTTTAAGGCCGCAACCGCCAAAGTTTTCGCCTCTTGATAAATATGGGGATTATAGGCGAAGGGCAAAACATAATTCATACGAAAAAGCTGATCTGATATGAGCACATGGAAAGTAGAGGAGTTTGAAAAACCAAATCTTAAGGATCCTATCTTCATAGAAGGATTGCCAGGGATAGGCAATGTTGGCAAAGTCGTCGCTGACTTTATCGTCGATGAACTAAAGGCCAAAAAAATATATGAGATAACCTCTGATGCTTTCCCCCATTCTGTTTTAGTTACCGAGGATAACCTTGTCGAACTGCCAAAGATCGAGCTGTTTTATAAAAAATGCAATGGACAGGATTTTATTTTCATGGCAGGAGATGTGCAGCCGATAGATGAGTCAAGCTCTTATGAATTCTCTGAAAAGGTTTTAGATATTGTCCAGGGGCTTGGAGTTTCTGAGATAATCACGCTTGGTGGAATAGGGCTTTCTGAGATCCCTAAAGAGCCGAAGGTATTTTGCACCGGCAATAACAAAGAGATGATCAAGAAATATGCGGATAAGAAAATAAACACCAATCTTTACGGGGTTGTCGGCCCAATTGTCGGTGTAACTGGACTACTGCTGGGTCTTGCTGGTAAAAGAAAGATAAATGCTATCGCTTTACTTGCTGAAACCTATGGCCATCCGATGTATCTTGGTGTGAAAGGTGCAAGAGAGGTTCTCAAGATACTTAATGACAAGTTAAACCTGGGCGTAGATGTTGATAAGCTTGAAAAAGAGATAGCTTACATAGAGAAGCAGATATTGAAAAGGACAAAGGAGCTATCTGATGTTTCTAAGGGAGTCGTCAAAGGGACGCAGGAAGTTAATTATATCGGGTAGGTTATTTTAGAGAGTTTCAAGGTGTTCGGCGTCTAAACATATGGGCCATTAAATTTCTTTGAATTGCTTTTTAGTCTATGAGATTTAAGAAGCAAAGTTTTATATATCTAATGTATATACAATGGCTATATGACGACTGAAATGATCACAGTGAAGATGGATGATTCGTTTTTAAAAGAAATAGATGATATTGTAGCTACACAGGGTTATCACAACAGAACGGAATTCATCAGAAGTGCTCTTAGAGAAAAGGTAGAAGAGGAAAAAATGAAGGAAGCGATGCTGAAACTCGCTCATATGAAAGGATCCTCAAATAAAAAAACTACTGACGATGATCTTGAGAACCTAAGGGAAAAAGTCTTTAAAGAATTGGATAAACGAGTTAACTAACGTCTTCTGGCCTATAAAATTTGGCGATATCTTCTAATTGCCTAAAGTGTTTATCTCGAGTAATCAAAATAAGTTTATTATCTCTTGCTAATATTGCATGCAAAGCATCTCCTCTTGGGACATTCCTTTCTTGCGCTATCCTTTTTGCCTCGTCCCTTTGCTCTATTGTTGATATTATTTTACTGATGCAATTTTCAATAACTTAAAAAATCCATTTATCTGCTCCATTGAATAATTGGACTCAAGCTCCCTTATCAACAGGTCGGAAAGGACAACGATATCCCCTTTTGCAACAATCCCTGACAATAATTTTAGGGCATAGTCACCTAATGGCTCATTACAGAAACCTTTTCTATCTTCGTATAAGTCAACCCAAATTGATGTATCAATAAGATATCTATCAGGCATATTTGATAGCAAATGGTCGAGGTTTTAATAATTTATGGACTAGCCCTTACTTACAGAATGTAAACTAATAACCATAATCAGCAAATAAATTGCCAGAGCTATGTAGACCTCACTAGTAAATGGGTTCCATAAAAACAGATAGATGAATCCTGCACCGCTTATACCCAACAAAAATCCAGTTAATATTCTTAGAAAATTATTACCTGTGTAGACTTTATATTTTGTTAAAGTCCAATCAGCAAAAGCAAAGCAAGGAAGTAAGTAAATGCATTTGGATGATTAGCACAAGGCATACTTAGCAAAGATTTAACTTAGCTATTTAAACATTTTCTTTTTTTCCGTCGTTAAACGTGTTATAATCACCCTTTGTGCCCTATACCATAAAGGGGTTAAAAAAATGATCAAGCGAACACATCAGTCTACAACCTCTTCTATTAGCCATTATACTCCAACTCCTCTTTTTATATAAATTATATATTTAGTGACCAGCAAAACGTAATTCTTTTATACTAACTCCTCATTCTGCGAGTAAACGGTTCGAGGTGTTAATATGAGCAAGATAAAAAGCGTCAAAGCTAGAGAGATACTGGATTCAAGGGGAAATCCAACTGTTGAATGTGATATTGTAACTGAAAAAGGTCTGTTTAGGGCAAGCGTTCCATCAGGCGCCTCTGCTGGTGTTCACGAAGCACTGGAGATGAGAGATGGGGATAATAAAAGATTTCTTGGAAAAGGCGTCCATAACGCTGTAAGGAACGTCAACCATGAGATAGCTGAAACCTTGGTGGGAATAGAGGCAAGCGACCAGATAGATATCGATGATGACCTTATAGAGCTTGATAGCACTGAAAACAAAGAAAGGCTTGGGGCAAATGCTTTGCTTGCGGTATCTATGGCATGCTGCAAAGCCGGCGCTGCTGATTCCGGTATGCCGCTTTATCAATATATCGGAAGGCTTGCAAAAGTCACTCCAAACACAATGCCTGTTCCAATGTGCAATGTCATAAACGGCGGCAAACATGCTGGCCAGGAGAACTCCATCCAGGAGCATATGATAATGCCTGTTGGCGCTGTCAATTTTACAGAAGGGATAAGGATGGTTGCAGAGACCTATCATCACCTTCAGAAGATGTTAAAGAAGAAACTTGGAGCCGGCGCTACCCTGATAGGGGACGAAGGAGGATTTGCACCAAGCCAGATAAAGACTGTCGATGAAAGGCTTGAACTTATGACACAAGCAGTCCAAGCTGCAGGCTGCGCCGATAAGATGGCATTTACACTTGATCCTGCAGCATCTGAATTCTTTGAAGATGGCGTTTACACAATAGGCGACAAGAAGATGAGCGGCGGAGAGCTTATCGACTTCTATGGAGATCTTGTGGGCAAATACCCTATAGTAAGCATAGAAGACGGACTTGCCGAAGACGATTGGGATTCATGGGTTGAGATGACAAAGAAGCTTGGAAGAAAGATACAGATAGTCGGAGACGACCTGTTTGTCACAAACACCAAGAGGATAGAGAAGGGGATAAACATAAAATCCGCAAACTCTGTGCTTATCAAGCTAAACCAGATAGGAACTGTCACAGAGACTTTGAATGCCATAAAGATGGCACAGGAGAACAACTGGACTGCTGTTGTCTCGCATAGAAGCGGAGAGACAGAGGATAACTTTATCGCTGATCTCTGTGTCGGAACAAACGCAGGCCAGATAAAGACAGGCGCTCCTGCAAGAAGCGATAGGAACTCCAAGTATAACCAGCTGCTTAGGATTGAAGAAGAGCTTGGAAGCAAAGCAACATACCCTGGAAGAGATTTCAGGTAAGTTTTTTTTATTTAACTATTTTTTCTCAAAATACTTATAAATGATCCACCAATCCTCTAAATTATGGCTTATAAGCCAAGGATTAAGAGGATACTTGCGGTTGCTGCTTTTGCTATAGGATCCCTAGCCTTTACTGCACAAAGTTATGCATCTGAATTTCGGGCATTGACAACAGGGTAAGCCAGATGAAACAATGGCTACGTTTGGGCTTGTTTTTAGCTTGAATTAGATAATGATGGGATTTCTACTTTAATCTATCTTTTTCTTACTTCAGCAATAGAAATAGTATGCCAGTAATCATAACCGTCTCTTGACTCTTTTCTGAGCCCTTTTTCACTCAACAGATAATCCATCCACTCCGGGTTGTTCAAAACGTTGAAAACTTTTAAGGGAACATGCATCTGGTCAATCGTTCTAATACCTGTATCTGCAAACAACGGAGTTGTGACTGGCTCTGCCAGGCTTGATACATTAGTGACTAATCTGCCGCCTTTATTTAGGAATTCATCAGCATGGGTTACAAGGTAGACTAAAAGACAAATTCCCTCATACGGATTGTCATCGATGCTTTTTGGCCTTAGGATGTAAGGAGGATTGCAGTAAACTAAACCATACTTTTTTCCCACTAAGAATTCTCTTCCATCTCCTACTGCATAAGTCGCTCTTCTGTCTTTTATCACTTCTCTTGCACAAGCTATAGCACTGTCACTCAGATCAACCAAGTCAATTTGCTCTAAGTGAGGTGCATTGTTCCTTACGTATAATGATACATATCCCGAGCCAGGTCCTATCTCGCAGGCAGTTTGCACTGCTGTGAGCTCACTTGGATCTAGCGCTCTCACATCAATAGGGTGTCGATAGACGGACCCCAAACTCCAGGGTATCTCCTTTGCTCAAACTCAAGGCTTGTGCCTTTATATTCTGTTGTTTTAGTTGGAGATGCAAACAAAGCAAAAACAGTATCCCTTAGCGTGCTAGGAAATTGGCAAATTTTGTAGCTGTCTGTGACGAGAACAGGATTATCTAGTGTTGCAACATGGATTTTTCTTTCTTTTGGCCAGGAGTGAACTCTTTTACCATGTTCATCCCTATCGTAGCCTAGCAAGGTGGCAAGTTCACTACCCTCTGCCCAAATCTCCTGTCTTGTCAGTCCAGGGTCAAATTTCATCAACATTTTTATCTGATGTTAGGGATTGCTTTTTGATATAAAAGCTTTCTTTATTAGACTAGAATGAAATGGCCCTTTTTTAAGAACATTCGGGGCGGATATATTTGATATTACTAGCGAATAATTTTTAAATAAAATTGAAATATAGATAACATAGATAATAATCGTAGAGGTATTGATGAAATGAACAAAGTAATTCTTATTATAAGGGATGGATGGGGATACCGAAAAGAGCATAAAGACAATGCTATCTTTGAGGCTGGAACGCCTGTCACAGACCGGTTGATGAAAGAATATCCCAATACCTTGATCAAGGCTGATGGAGAGGCTGTTGGGCTTCCTGAGGGATATCAGGGCAATTCTGAGGTAGGGCACATGACCATCGGTGCGGGAAGGACCATATTCCAACCGATGGTAAGGATAAATAACTCCATTGCAGACGGCAGTTTTTATAAGAACAAGGCTTTTCTTGGAGCTATTTCCAACTGCAAGAAGAACAAGAGCAAATTGCATCTCATAGGACTTTTACAAAGCGAAGGCGTACATTCACATGAAGCTCATCTTTATGCCTTGCTTGAGCTGTGCAAAAAAGAGAGTTTCAATGATGTTTATATCCATGTCATCACTGACGGAAGAGATTCTCCTCCTGGCGACGGCTTGAAGCATATCCAAAAACTTGTTGAAAAGCTAAAAGAACTTGGCTTTGGTAAAATAACCACCTTGTCAGGAAGATACTATGGGATGGACAGGGACAAAAGATGGGACAGGACAAAGAAAGCGTATGATACCATCGTTCTTGGCGAGGGTGGTGAATTCAGCGATGTTCTTGGGATAGTAGGATGGTGCTATGCAAACAGGGAGACAGATGAATTCATCGTTCCAATAAGATTGAAAGGATATAATGGCATCAAAGATAAAGATAGTGTAATCTTCTTTAATTTCAGGACAGACAGGCCAAGGCAGCTGACACAGGCAATAGTTGAAAAAGACTTTGCTGGGTGGAAGAGAGGGCCTTTGGATGTATTTTATGTGACAATGACAGAATATTACAAGCCCATGAACGCCCATGCTGCTTTTTTAGACCAGTCACTTGCAAACCTGCTTGGGGAGGTCATCAGCAGGCATGGAATCAAGCAGCTTAGGATAAGCGAGACAGAAAAATATGCCCATGTAACTTTCTTTTTCAACGGACAGAGAGAAACACCTTATGACGGCGAAGATAGGGCGATGATCCCTTCGCCAAAGGTCGCTACTTATGACCTGAAGCCTGAGATGAGCGCTTATGAAGTGACTGAGCGGCTTGTTTCTGAGATAGAGACGGATAAATATGGATTTATTGTCGTAAATATCGTAAACGGCGATCTTGTCGGGCATACAGGAGTTGTTCCTGCATGCTTAAAGGCAGTGAAGGTGGTTGATGAATGTGTGGGTAAAATAGTGACAGCCGGGCTTGATAAGAACTACACGATGCTCATATTTGCAGATCATGGGAATATCGAAGACCAGTCGCCGGAATGGAAGACAAGCCACACAATAGATCCTGTTCCGTTGGTGCTTGTTTCAAAGGATAAGAAACATGCGCTTAAGAAGGGAGGCCTTGGAGATATCGCTCCAACTGTGTTAAATTTACTGGGCATTGAAAAGCCAAAAGAGATGGATGGAAAAAGCCTTATCTAACTTCTGTAGAATCCTGCTGCTGATTCAGGAGAGACTGAATTTATAACAATTCCTGAAGAAAATTCAAAGCCTGCCCATGTCGCTATCCTGGGTGTTATCTCTATATGGAAATGCAGGTCTTCTTTGCCTGGAGAATATTGGATGAATAGATTGTATGAAGCATTGATGCTTTTTAGTTTTGTCAATGTTTTATGGATCAGTTCTGCAAGGCTTGAAATCTCGCTTTCTTTTAGGTTCTCCATCCTTGTTACATGCCTTTTTGGGAAGAACCATATCTCATAATTAAATCTTGAAGCATATGGTGCAAATGCGACAAAGTCTTTGTTCTCAAAGCACTTTCTTTTGCTTTTGCTTTCTATCTTAATAATCTCACAATAAGGGCATCTTTTGTGCTCGTTTACTGCAGCTATCTTTGTCTTAATCTCAGTCGGAATCATCGCAACTGAAGCTAGCTGGACATGAGAATGGAGTATCGAAGTGCCTGCCTTTTCTCCGTGATTCTTGAAGGCAAGGACATATTTTATACATTTTACTTTCTCCATCTCTGTTATCCTTTTTGCAATAACTTTTAACAGCTCCGAGATATGGTTTTTGTCCTTGTCCCAAAGCTGCTTGTCATGGCTGTTAGTATCAACAATAACTTCGTGAT
>DASRUK010000055.1:0-14781 GCA_035655475.1 Candidatus Nanoarchaeia archaeon | reverse complement strand
TTTGGTAAAGTGTCATTGGGCCTCACCTCTTTTTTGAGGCTCATCATTTTACCAACAGATAATCACAGAATTAGCCATCCTATAAGTGTTACGCATTCATCCCCAACCACAAGTGGTGGGGATTTCTGCTAAGAAATTTAAGACAAATAGCTATGCCTTAAATTTTATATAAAGTTTATAAGAATTCACTCTACAACATCAATCTTCTTCCTGCAGAACTCGCATACATTCCCCTTGATATGTTTTGCCTCCACAAAAAACCCTCGCCTGGAAATAACTTCCTCGCCGCAGCTTGGGCAAAGTGTCTGGCTGTGCTCATCAGACATGAGATTTCCCCCATAAATATACTTCAACCCTATCTTCTTGCCTATGTTCACAGCATGTATCACAGTCTCAACAGGTGTAGGCTTAGCGCTTAGCATCTTGTAATGCGGAAAAAACCTGGAAATATGCCAAGGAATCTTTTTATCGACAGAGGCGATAAATTCAGCGATGCGCGTAAGCATCTCAGGGCTGTCATTGTGCCCAGGAACGATAAGCGTCGTTATCTCAAGCCACACTCCATTGTCATAATACGTCCGTATAGCATCCAGCACAGGCTTAAGCCTTGCACCGCAGACTTTCTTATAATAGTCATCAGTAAATCCCTTGAGATCAACATTTGCAGCATCTATCACTTTGCTTGCCTCAGCAGCAGCTTCAGTTGTAATGAATCCGTTTGTCACAAATATATTTTTTAGCTTTTTCTTACGAGCTATCTTTGCTATATCAAGTGCATACTCAAGAAATATAGTAGGCTCTGTATAGGTATAAGCAATGCTTTGGCAGCCTTTCTTGAGCGCATCTTCAACTATCTCTGCAGGCTCCATGTCAAATCCTCTTACTCCCTCTGTTTTAGGCAGCTGCGATATCTCCCAATTTTGGCAGAACTCGCAAAATAGGTTGCATCCTGCTGTAGCGATACTGTAAGATTTTGTTCCAGGCAGAAAATTAAAGAGCGGTTTTTTCTCTATGGGATCAACTGCAGAAGATATTATCTTGCCATAAACAAGGGAGAACAGCTTTCCATCGATATTCTGGCGGACACCACACTTGCCTATCCCATCAGGGTCTATCACGCAATAATGAGGGCACAGCCTGCAATTTACCACCTTATCCTTAAGCTTATTGTAAAACATTGCTTCCTTCATAGGTAGCTCTCAAGCTTGGCAATATCATCCATAAACTTCTTGCGGTACTTTGGAAATCTCATAGCAGCGGTCGGATGCACAGTCTCGATGTAGTCTATCCCCGAAAGCCTGGGAATGCCCTGTGCAACCTTTCCCATGAGCACTATGACTTTGGGCTTTATATTTTTTATCTCTTCTGTGAGTATAGGCAGGCAGCTCTTTACCTCTGCTGGAGAAGGTTTTCTATTACCCTGTGTCCGGCATTTAACAACACTGGTTATATACAGATTCTTCCTATCTATCCCATGTTCAGCAAATACTTTATCAAGAAATCTCCCTGTCCTTCCGACAAATGGCCTTCCAAGCTTCTCCTCGGTCTCTCCTGGATTTTGTCCGATGAGCATTATTCCTGACTGGCTGTTGCCCTCACCCATCACTGGCTTTATACACCTTGTGCATTTAGCGCCCACTTAGCATAATCCCCTTCTTTTAATGTATTTTTGGTGATATTCTTCAGCCGAATAAAAAACACCGACCGGAACTATTTCTGTTACGACCTGGCTTGCGTTAGGAAGCCGGCTTTTCGATTCAAGAGCTATCCTTTTTTGACTTTCGCTATGATAAAATATGACCGATCTATACTGCGTTCCCACATCAGCTCCCTGCTGGTTAAGAAGTGTTGGGTTGTGTATGTTCCAAAAAATATCAAGTAGGTCATCATAAGCTATCTTTGAAGGGTCATATTCGACCTGTACTGCCTCAGCATGGCCTGTTTTTCCTGTCGATACCTCTTCATAGGTAGGATCCTTCTTTTCCCCGCCCATAAAGCCAGCTGTTGTTTCGATAACCCCCCCTACCTTGCTGAACTGTTCTTCAACATGCCAAAAGCATCCTGCTCCAAATGTAGCTTTCTCGTTCATTATCCCTCCCCTCTTGCCGATTTATCCTCCTTGAAATCCAGGCTCAATGAATTGACACAGTATCTCTTGCCTGTGGGTTTTGGTCCGTCGTCAAAAATATGTCCCAGATGGCTGCCGCATCTTGCACAGGCGATCTCTGTTCCGCCATGCTTCTCGTCATGTCTCTTTACGACTGCTCCTTTTACAGCGTCAAAAAAGCTCGGCCAGCCTGTACCTAAGTCATATTTCTTCTCAGAGGAAAACAACTTCTGCCCGCACACCTTGCAGTGATAACTGCCTTCTTTTTTGTTATAGTTATATTCACCTGAAAAAGGAGGCTCTGTCCCCTCGTCCCGTAGAATATGGTATTCTTCAGGCGTAAGTTTTTTCTTTATTTCAGCCTCGTCCAACTAAAAACTCACCTCTATCTCTCCACTTTTTATGCTGCATTGGCAAGCCAGCCTGTTGTCTTTGTCCATGCCCTTGTCTATCTCAGGCTGCGTAAGCTCGGTGAGATTCTCCTGGCCTGCAACCACCCTCAGCTGGCAAAGACCGCAAACTCCCACCCTGCAGACAACATTAAGCCCTATCTTCTCACAGGCGTCACCAAGGTTTGTGCCGTCCCTAACTTCTATATCCCCATGGTTTGTTCTTATCTTAGCCATCATTTATCACAGGTAAACTTCTTCATGGTATCATCAGATCCTTCTTCATCACATAACTTCTTATCCCTTCTTCTCTGTCCACAAACCCCATAGCCTGCATCTTTCTCATGAAGTTTGGGATCGCACCTCCTCATGCCTCTGCCTCTCTTAAGCTTTGCTTTAGCGCTTTGATTATATCCTGCTCCTTTCCTTCTGCCTGAGGCTTATGCTCTACTGTTATTGCTTCCCCTTTTTCCTTGCGTCTGAGAAGTTCCTTAAGCTGCTCTGCAAATGTATCTTTAAACTGCCTGATATCAAATTCCTCTTTATACAGCCTGTCTATCAATTGCTTTGCTAAAGAAAGCTCTTCTTCCCTAAGTTTAGGCGCAGAAGAAAGCTCCTCGATGGCCCCCATATCCCTTATTTCATAGCCATAGTTAAGTGTGGTAAGCAGAAGTCCGCTTTTATACGACTCTATGGCAGAGATATACTCTTTCTGCCTCATCACAAACTTGCCGATGGCAACCTTTGCACTTTGCGAAAGAACCTCTTTAAACAGGAAAAAAGCCTTATCCTTTTGCCTTTGGGGCGCAGCATAATAGTGTGAATTAAAATATATAGGGTCTACCTGTCGTGCATCGACAAACTCGAATATATCTACTACGTCTGATTTTTCAGGCTTGAGTTTTTCAAGCTCTTCTCCATCCACCTCATAATATCTGTCCTTTGCTATTTCCACACCCTTTGTTATTTCGTTCCATGGAACCTCATGGCCGTCTTGGCAAAAACGTTTGTATTTTATTGGTTGATGGTCTGGCTTATGGAGCAGTCTAAAGCTTAGTGCTTTGCCCTCTATTGCAGAATATAGATTTATTGGGATGGATACAAGCCCAAAGGATATAGCTCCTTTCCAGACGGTTTTCATCTCTTCAGGACCTCTATCACTTCTTCATCTGAAACATCATACCAATGCTCATAACCCTGAGCTACAGCGATAAAAAAAGCTGGCATCTCAAGGACGATAAGCTCATCCACCATAGGCCTGACTAATTCAGAGGTTCCAAAGGAGGTCACAGGAACAGCAGCTACAACAAATGACGCTTTTTTCTTCCTGCACATCTTTATTGCTGCCTGTAGGGTCATTCCCATAGCCATGCCGTCATCGACAAGTATGACGACCTTTCCTTCTATCTGCTTGATATCCCTTCCTCCCCTAAGGACCGCTATCCTTCTCTTTATCTCTTCGACCTGTTCGTCCTTTATCCTTTCAACCTCTTCTTTGCCTGGTGACATATCAGGAAGAAAAACATAACTGCCATCTTCGGCAACAGCCCCAAACCCTGCTTCAGGATCATCCGGGTAAGGGAGCTTTTTTGCGATTATTATATCAAAATCAGCATTTAGGTTTCTTGCCACCTCTTTTCCGACTATCGCTCCGCCTCTGGCGATACCAAGGACAAGCAGGTTTTTATTCTGGTATTTAGACAGAACTCTGCTTAACTTCTGACCCGCATCGACCCTGTCCTTGAAGATTGTCTCCTCCTTAAAGATGGACATCTTTTGGATCCTTATCAAACCTTAGGCCTGCAAAAGTGGGATGCCTAAGTTTTCCATCAGGTGTCCATTCAGTAAATTTCACCTGGCACACGAGCACAGGCCTCACCCAGTGCACGCCCTTTTCCTTTATGTCTGATTCAAAGCTTTTTTCTTTCTGATCTATCAGCTTGAAAGCCTCCCCCATCTTTTTGAGCACTTGCTCGCTAAAGCCGGTCCCCACTTTTCCTGCATATATCAGCTTGTCCCCCTCATAGTAGCCCACAAGCACAGCTCCAAACGATGTCCTGCTTCCCAAGGGATCGCTATACCCTCCTATGACAAACTCCTGTTCCTGCAGGCATTTGAACTTTAACCAGCAGCTTGATCTTCCTGGGTGGTAGCATGAGCCCTTATCTTTTGCGATAAGGCCTTCCCATCCCTTTGAACATGCCTCTTCATAAAATTTAAGTCCTTCGTCAGAGTGGGCAAGGATTCTGACTGGCCCTTGAAACTTGAGGGTCTCCAGCACTTTTCTTCTATCGATAAGCAAAGCTTGAGATAGATCGATGCCGTCAAGATAGATGATATCAAAAACATAATAAAAGACAGGAGTCTTGTCTATTGTTCCCTGCATCCTTGGCTGGAGCAAAGAAAAACTTGTCCTGTCACCCTCCAAGGCGACTATCTCTCCGTCAATTATGAATTGATGGCTTGTGTTTTCAAGCCCCAATACTATCTCAGGATAATTCAAACTGATATTCTTCCTGTTGCGTGAGTAAAGCTTGACTGCCCCATCCTTGAATGCCAGGCATCTTTGGCCGTCGAGCTTCCTCTCATATATCCAACCGCTGTGTGAAAACCTGCGGTCTGTAAGGGTTGCAAGCATCGGCGCTATCCACTCAGGCATCGCTGACTTCCTTCCCAGTCTCTCAAGGTTCATGCCCTTTCTTGGTGAGCAGCTTTCTCATCTCCCCTCCCTGCAGCGTCTCCTGTCCTGAGATCTTGTCTGGCAGGACTTTTCCCTGCTCAAAAGAGCGCTCTGCTTCTTCAAGAGGGCTTCCTGGCTGCTCATGGTCTTCAACTAAGGCTTCTTTATCTTCACTGTGATACAGAGCGATATTTGGTATCGATGGCTCAGGTATATAAGTGATCTTCATCTCATAAAAAGCTCTGTAAGGTGCAGCCGGCTCTATCGTCACAGGAGCAGCAGGATTGGGCGTCTCTATGTGATGTGCCGGTGCAGCCTTCTCTACCTCTTCTTCGATGCTCTCTTCCCTCTGTGATTGATCTATCTTCATCACCCTATCTATTGCGATCTTTATGTCATTATCATCTTTCTTTTTCTTTGGCATTTGCGCTCTAGGGCCTTACGAGATGGAGCATCAGCGCTGCATAGATGAGCAGCACTCCTTCTATCAATAATACCAGGTCAAATGGCAGCCATCTTCCTGCAAAAAGGGTTAGCGCTCCTAAAAGCAGCACGATGCCTAATATGTAGAATGCAGCCTGAAAGATAGATGCAAAGATCCATCTTTTTACCCTGTGCGCCTCAAGCCTCACCTCGTCCTTTGCCCTGTCAAGGATGCGCATGACTGTCGACTCCACCCTGTCCTCAGCCCTGCCAAAAAAATCCCTTATCTCTTCTATGATGTCTGATATGCTCATCGTCTCCTCATAAGCATCCCAAGCGCTCCGCCTACAACAGCACCGATGACAAATGCTTTGATCATTGATTTCATCGGCTCTTCTGCCACCTTATCCTCAAAATTAGCCCTCATGCTGGCCATATTATCCTTCACTTCATCCATCGTCTTACGAAAGCCTGATTCTCCTCTATATCTGTCTGCCATTTTTTCACCCCCAAAATTAATCATTTGCTCTTACCCACTTACCGCCTGATTTCATATATTCCTTCTTAACTGCAGCCCAGGCGACCTTATGTGCGGTCTCTTCCAAGGAAGCCCTGCCTCTCCTTTTGCCTGGATCTTTGTACTCTTCAAGTGCGCTGTCATGCGCCTTCATGTATATCTTCTGAGCATGCTTGGGAAGATTGTCCCTCACCTGCTTGGGAAGTTCGCTGACATCCTTATATGGCATATTTATCCCCCTATATCAGTGGCAGCACTATCATCAGAAGCCCGGAAAGCAAAAAATACGCTCCGACAAGAAATCTTAGCATTCCAGGTATCAGGAGTATTAGAAGCCCGATGATTATGTTCAAAAGACCGATCAATAAAGTTGTAGATACCACCACCCATCACCTCGTTTTATGTCTGAGACTGCGGATTTTAGTCCGTGGATATTAGGCTCGTCTCTCTAGCATCCTAAAGATCCGCTTGGAGAAAGTGTCTGGACAAACCATGCACTTTAGTGCACCGTTAAGACACTTTCAGCTGATTTTTATGATATCTCTCCGCCGTATTCCTGCTTCCATATTGCATCTGCCCTTTCCTTAAGCTCCCTATCAAAATCTCCCATCATCTGAAAATAGCTCTGGCTAAAAAGGGCCTTTCCTGCCTCCTCATTCTCTGGCTTGACGCCTTTGGTGACTATATTTTTTCTGAAATTGTCATAATGGTCACGTATAGAGCAGGGAAGCAGCAGATTCTTCGGATTCTCCGTGAAGGAATAGCTTTTTTGCCAGTTCCTTCCGTTGATAAAAAAATCAGAGAACAGGGCGTCAGACAGTGTTTTTCCGTTTGAATAAAGGTCGTTGATATTATCGACAAAATAAGGGATAAACACGCAAGGCATGATATTTCCGTTCCAGTCGATGTAGATGTATCCTCCTTCCCTGCCGTATGCTATGCATCCATTGGCAAGCACACCACTGTTCCAGAAATCAGCCACCAGATATTTTTTTGATTGTAATATCTGCTTCCATTTTGCATACAGGTTTATCCTTTGCTCAGGGCTTATCAGATTTTTATGCGACTCTGCCCCTCTGCCTATAGGCATAAGATGGAACTGCCACATGTATAATGCCCCAGCCTTGCCAAAGTAAAGGTCGTAAAATGAATCATCCAGAAGTATGCTGGCGTTCTGTGCCGTCGCTGTGACCGAAACACCAAAAGGCACTTTGTGCTCCCTAAGGGTTTTAAACGCACTGAGGATAGACTTATGGACGCCGTAGCCTCTTCTTTTGTCAGTCTCGACGCCAAATCCTTCTATTGAGATAGCAGGGCTGACATTCCCAAGTTCAGCAAGCTTTGATGCTGTATCCTTGTTTATCAAGGTTCCATTGGTATAGACCATGAAATACATATCGTCATATTCCTTCCAAAGGTCAAACAGCGTCTTACCTCCGTCTTCATACAAAAAGGGCTCTCCTCCGCTTATAACAATAAAGCTTCCCCCAAAGCTGTCTCTGGACTCTTTTACCGCTTTTGACAGTACTTCATACGGCAATTTCTCGTTTTTCATAGAGCCTGATTCTGCATAGCATCCTTCACAGTTTAGATTGCACTTGTTAGTGGGGCTGATAGTCAAAAAAGCAGGTGGAAACACACCGTACTTTTCCTTGAACGCAGCTTTTGCCTTGGCTTTTTTTGGGTTGGCAAAATAATTGGGTGATAGCAGGCTTGAAAGAAACCGGTTTATGGCATAATCAGAGATATTGCCTGCGTTATAATTCTCATTTAATGAGCTTAATAATGCTGCTGATATGTAATACTTATTTTTCTGGATCTCTTTTTTCACGCCTTGGGCTTTGCCCACTATTGACCAGTACAGCAGGATCTCTGCGCTGCCAGTGATAAACTTTCTAAAATGCCTTGACTTTATCGATTTTAGCAGCAATGTCTGGTTGAGGCTGCTCACTTTATATCCACTCTTTTTCTTTTTTCAGGTATTGATTTCTTTACTATTACGCGAAGCACTCCGTTCTTGAAGCTGGCATCCACATCCTCAGCATCGGCCTTTGCAGGTAGGGGCAGTCTTCTATAGAACTTGGCGCTTTCATAGGTGTATCTTCCCTTTTTCTCCTCTTCTCTTGATTTTTGAGCGCCTACTTCGATGCTGTCCTCAGTGACATTGAGGGATATATCCCTTTTGTCAACACCTGGAAGCTCGATGTCTGCGATTATGCTGCGCTCTGTCTCTCTTATGTCTGCGGCAGGGGTTCTATACCTCTCCAAAGTTTTTCCTTCACGGCCCTTAAAATCCAGAATATCCCTTCCACCGGAGTATACGCGGCTTACCAGCCTATCCATCTCTCTTTGCATCCTTTCCAGAGCATCCATAGGATCCCACATAAAAATCACCTCCAAAAACAAGCATCTCTAGTATAACCCTGATTGTGTCATTCAGCAGCGGCTCCTCCAAGCCGTCGGTTAACTTCTTCCCAGTCTATTATTTTCCAGAATGATTCAATATATCTTGCCTTATCGTTCTTATAATCAATGTAGTAAGCATGCTCAAACATGTCGAGCAGGAGCAGTATCTTAAATTCCGGATAGATGTTTGTATTATGCTTTTCTATCTGCATGAGCAGTTGCCTTTTGGTCTCTGAGCAATAGGCAAGAGCCATCCATCCAGAGCCCTCGACAGCCTTTGCCCCTTCGCTGAACTCCTTTTTGAACCTGTCCAGACTGCCATATTCATTCTCTATCTCTGCCTTTATCCTTCCTGAAGGGCTCGCTCCTCCGCCTCTGAGATTTTCCCAAAACAGTGAATGCAGATGTAGCCCACCTACATTGAATGACAGCTCCTTTATCACTCCCTTTATCTCTATCTTGGCCCCGGATTTCCTTGCGCCAGCAAGATTATCAAGTATCTCATTTGCTTTATCGACATACGCTTTGTGATGCTTGTCATGATGGATGAGCAGCTGTTCCTTTGATATATATGGCTGAAGGCTTTCAGAAGGGTATGGCAGGTCTGGCAGGTGGTATTTTCCTTGCATTTTTCCGCTCCTATGCAGCCATCCTGGCCCTTTTGTCATATCTCTCTCGCCATTTTTGGTATCTTCTTTTACCGGCGCATTTGATATCGCCGCAAGTTACCATCCTTTCAAAGCTGGTCGGAAACTCCAGATTTGTATAGATGTTCCCGCATATTATACATTCCTTTTTTTGCTCCATTTTACCTCCTAGATAAGTTCATTGTTTATCCTTGGCAGCATAATCTTGAGTATTCCTTTCTGGAATGTGGCTTTTGCAAGTTTAGGATCTGTCTCACCAGAGATGCAGTGTCCTGCTGTAAAGGTTGTGTTCCTCTTTATGGCCTTTAGGCGAAAGCCCTTCCGGTTAACCTCGACCATGAGGTCATCTTTTTTTACTCCTCTAAGTCTTATGATGAACATATATTTCCCTTCGCAGTATGATGATTCTACCTGGGTTAATCTGATGAATTTGATGTTTATCCCCCCTCTTCGGCCATGACATAATCTGTCCTGTGGCTCAAGCGTTTTGGGCCGTCATAGAGATAAGCGTCGATAGTATAAAGCCCCTTTTTATTAGGCTCAAATCCTGTCCTTACTGCCCTTACCTCCCCATCCTTCATCTCTCCCATATCTTTTATCTCCATCTCTTCGATAGCCCCATCAGGACCCTGCGCCCAGACTTCATAGGTCAGGTTGACAGTGTCGATGAAAGATTTGACCGATGCTTCTGTGGTTATGTCTCCTCCGACCATGCCTGCATTGAATTTTATAAGCTCGGCAAAATCCTCCCCTACCCTTATAGTCCTGGCAGGGCTTTCCCAGTGGAACCTGTCGCCGTTTCTGAGCGAATCGATAGTAATGTAAACATTGGTGGTCAGGTAAGATTCGACCCTAAAGAAGACGGATTCCGCCTGTCCGGATCCAAGAAGTGGAAGATATCTGGATGACTCAAGCACTTCAAGGCCGAAAGTATCCATGGAGTTTAGCTTAACATTAAGTCCAAAAAGGGCCTTGGTCGTGATATTCTTTAGAGTTACATCTACCCATTCCTTTCCGATGTTAAGGTTCTCTGGTTTTATCTCATATTCTATAGGTCCTTTTTTGGGCATTTTGTCATCATTCTATTTTTCCATAAACTCATCCATCCTATCATAGCTCGTCACTATCACCACGTTGTTTGGATCCTTTCTTCCATCCCTGTGGACTATGAGCATGTAGTCCATGTTCTCTGCATATGTCTCCATCATCATCTCCTCCAAATTAACAGTCCAAGCACTATGACCAAAAGTATCACTGCCAGGATAAATCCGCCGAGCAGCAGGGGCTCATCGACAGCATCCCTTATTGTCTGAACAAACATTGTTATAGGCTGTGACGGCTCTGTAGTTGTAGGCTGCTCTACCTGGCTGTCAGAGTAGATTAGTGGCGTCTGCTGGCCGGCTCTTGCGGCCTCTCTGCTTAATACAGCAGTCCTTGTAAAGATGACCGACACTATAGGCTGGCAGCGCAGCTCGTCCTCTGGTGCTATAAAAAAAGATAGTCGTTTGCCATCTGTTGAAGTATACCTGCACGTTAGGTTGTCCGAATACTCGCTTCTGGTATTCTCAAACCATACTTCAACTGTTTGCGGGCAAGGCACTTCTTCATCACGTATCATGCTCAGCTCATCGATGTCAGATGTATAGGCGCACCTCTGTGCAAATGCAGTCTGGGTAAGCGCAATCAAAAAAAATGCGATAAAAAATAGTTTCATGCTTTTCACCTGCTTGAGTTTCCGGCGCTTGAACTGTTTGCCGTGGTTGTATTGTTTGTGCCTGTCGTCTGGTTCGTCCTTGTCCTGTTTTGTCCGCTCACTTGTCCTCCTGCAGCAATATCTCCTCTCTCAAGCACAGTCACCTGTCCGCTTGAGGTGTCCACGCTTGCCCTTGTACCTGCTAACGGGCTGGTGTCAAAATTGGATATCGCCTGGCTTGCGGCCCTTGTATCAGCTCCGTTGTATCCAGCGACTATCAATGCCACATTATCTCCATTCTCCACAAGTTCGATTAAGCTTGACCCTTGTTCGTAGCCTTGGGTGCAGTCCTCACCAATGTTCTTGAGGTCTGCCGCAATTGTATTTGCACATGGCCCACCGACGATGATGAGGTTCTGGGCTGAAGGCGTCTGGACCTCGCTTGCAAGCCTGACAGCGCCAACCTCTATGCGGTTGCCTGCTGTTGTTGTCTCGCCCGAAGTTACTGTTGCAGTTGTTGCATTGCTTCCGCTGATATACACAAGCGGTAGCCTTTGCACCCTGGGATAGCTAACTTCAAGGTCATCAGGGTCGTTTGATGGATTTGACCACCTGTATCTTGCTCCCATGCTTGTGTAGGCATAGTTAATGTTGTCCTCCTCGGTGGGGCTTATCCAGTTGATAGTACTGCCTGAAGATTCAGCAAAGGAAACCTCTCTGTCTGAGGCCGCGGTTATGTTCATCGTCACAGCAGCAGGCGCTATGTTATCATAGTCATTTGTGTTTGGTGTTGTGAAAGCGACCACAAGATATGTAGGTGTGCCGACTGTAAAGGTTATTGTCTGCCCAAAATTGGTGTCTATAGGGATTATATCAG
The DNA here is from genome assembly GCA_035655475.1 of Candidatus Nanoarchaeia archaeon. Lineage (GTDB taxonomy): Archaea > Nanobdellota > Nanobdellia > Woesearchaeales > JACPBV01 > DASRUK01. The sequence goes on along the minus strand of DASRUK010000055.1, from coordinate 3,042 downwards.
TATCCCCTGCTGTGGTGCCGTCTCCGTCAAGGTCCACCATTATATCAAAGTCATTGCTTGTTGCAGCGCTCGCATTGATGATGTTGAATGTAGAACCGCCTACCTTGAGCGTTGCATCTGCAGTGTCTCCTGTATTGTCCCTGAAGGTATTTTCAGAGGTATCGCCTGTTCCAAGGTTCTGAAGCCTCACCTGCGCTGTCTCTCCAGCTGCTACCTTGTCTGCTCCCCTGTACCTGAATGCATAAGTCTTCCTATCCCCTGCTTGTTGCCCGCCATAACTTATGACAAAATAATCATTCTTGCTTATGACAAGGGATCCATTTACTATAAGATCATCATCCCTGTCGCCAAGCTTTATCTGGCTGGAAACATTGGAGTATACCAGGGGCAGATTTGCGCTGTCGCCGTCACCGTCGACAAATACCAGGTCATACTGGTCAGAGCCAGATGATCTAAGCCTGTATGTTTCAGTGCCAAGGCTGGCAAGCCCTCCGTATTGGATATCCCAAACTCCAAGAAGAGCCTCAGGCTCGTCCATGAACTGGGAAAGTTTCTGGCCTGCGCCTACATAGAAATCATCATCTGCAGTTATATTTACCTGGATCGTATCTATGCTGAATGTGGCGTTGTCGTTGGAGCCTGTGATGATGACAGCACTATCATCTACCCTCTCTGTACCCACTTCAAGGGCATTGCTGCTGGCAGTGTTGGTGACATCGCTGTCCTTCAGGAACAGTTTTGATGCGCCGACGAAAAATTCGACCAGGTCCTGTGTCGGATCGCCTGCCTCGTTTGGCACGATGTCGACTACCCCTATCTCTGTCCCATCAGACAATGTAGCTGTCTCGCCGTCAGATAAGGACCTTACAGACTCTCCGTTTATATTGAATCTTGCATAGATAGGAGCTGTGTCAGTTATGGCTGTTGCCGTGACCTCATATTCCTTTCCCTCTACAGTGTAGGTTTTTGTCTCTCCCTCTTCCAGGGTATCTCTCACAGCACCTCCCATCAAGGTAAGCTCTATGCTGTTTGTGGTTGCGCTTGTCCTTCTTGCTGTGACTATATTAAATTCCTTGCCCATGATAGTTATTATTTCATCCTCATAGTCACCAAGATAGGTCCCTGTTGCAGTCCTTGCACCTGCACTGTCTTCAACATCGCTTTGCAGGCTTGTTGCAAATTCAAGACTGTACCTTCCTATCCCTTGCCCGCTCCTAAAATAAAGGAAATCGGAAGCAGTATCATTGTCATTTTCTGCAAAGATTACATATGATGACTGGTTATCGCTTGGAAAGATAAGATATTGGTTGTATCTTGATGTCCCTTTTTCTGTTGTGATGCTGCCATCTGTAAGCAGGCTAAGCTCTGTCTCGTCTATAGTGGTTCTGATATCTCCTATCGTCTCTCCGCTGAATGTATCTGTGTTTTGCGCCATCTCTAGCTGACTTGAAGTTGTCCCCACCTGCCAAGTCGCTCCTGAGACGCTGAAATTAGACCTGCCGCTGCCTGATCCGCCGGATATAGCATACTGAAGGCTGACGGCTATGTCACTCACTCCGACGATATCCTCTGCGCTGGCACGGTCGCCTACCACAAGATATCCTCTCATCTCGTTGCCTTGGATGAAAGGAGCCGGAAAATCTCCCAGGTCCACTGCAAAGGAGATGTTTGCACTTCCAAAAAGAAAGATGACAAGCATCGCCAGTATTGTTCTTGATTGGTTCATAAAAAGACACCCCCTTGATTTTTTTATTGACCGGTCCATAACGCTTGTTATGGTTTTCTGGCAATATATTGCCATTTTGATAATCATTAACTATAAAAAGTGTCATAAATACTTATTTAGCCGTAAACATATAAAAAACTTTAGTAGTCCTGCTTAGTAGTTAAACCCAAAAAAAATGAAGAAAAATAGCATTATTGCCTATACAACCCCATCCTCCGCATCATAGGCCTCATCATAGCCTATCATAAACCCTACCTCACTTGCGGCAAGGGCATCACGATCGAGCAGTTCGTCCCTAACTTCCTCATTATATATGCTTTCGTCATCTGTTTCACCATATTCCATTACTACCACCCCCAATTTTTTTATTTATAACCAAATTGATAATAATAATTAAAGATTATTATCAAATTGATTATCTTACCCAATAATATAAAGATTTGTACTAATTGAAACAGAGTGACACAAGTTATCCAAGAATTGATTATATCTGCCTATAGGAGTCGCCAAATCTCTTAACAAAGATCTGTCCTCCATTCAGTATGGCATAGAAATCTTCGTCGTTACCAAAAGAGTTAAATCTTGCACCTGCGTTCTGCAGTTCATCTCTTGTTGATGTTTCCCAAATTTTCTTTTTCATGATGAAAAATAGTATCTGTCGCTCTTAAATTATTATGCCAATTATTGTAATTACAGTATATATCCGACATAAAGTATATTTATAAATATAGACAAAGGTATATAAGTAAAGTGGCAACAAAAGGGTTGTATGGTTACAATGATTGCCAGCAGGCACCAGGAGACAGAATTCAATCGGGGCAGCCATATAGGCACCATTGTCCTCCAAAGCGTGGATGATGAGCCATTGAATATGAATGGGTTGATAGCTGCTTATATGTCAGCAATAATCCTTGGCAGGATAAGGGCGGATGAAATAGATTCTACCCCGCTGGTAAGAGGCTACGACGGAGCAAGGTTCGATGCCATCAGGCAGGCAGCAAATTCCGGAGTGTGGACACCTGTGACAGTCGATCCGAGAATTGTCGAAGTAGACTTCGCAGGGCATTCGTCTGTTCCTCTGGAAGAGACAAAATTCAGAAATCCGGGTGAACATATGTACTATTGTTTTTGTCCTCCCTCGCCCCATCATAGAGTTCCCTTGACAAAAAATCCAGTTGTAGAAGCTGAAAAAGCAGAGTTGCTTGCTGGTTTGAGGAGGATCTATGATGGGATTGAAGTCGCAGTTAAATCAGCTAATGGGTATCTGCTGACGTCCCTTCCTGAGTTGATCGTTCCATACTCTCCTCGCATGAAAA
>DASRUK010000054.1:0-6112 GCA_035655475.1 Candidatus Nanoarchaeia archaeon | reverse complement strand
GTCAATCCAAATATGGAACTTAAAGGCAGGACGCCTGCCGAGGCTGCAGGCATCAAACTTGACTTGGGAAGAAATAAGCTGCTGAAATTGATAGAGATTTCATGTATGCCGAAGAGTTAACAGTGCCGAATAGGCGAAAGTATTAAAAAGGGTTGCCCTTATCAGTAGCATATGGGTCAGCAGGAAGTATACAACATACTAAAAAAGTATAGAAGAAAGTGGCTTTCCTCAAGGGATATAGTGAAGCTGCTTAGATCTTCTCCTGGTTCTGTGATAACCTCTTTACAGAAGCTTCGCAAAGGCGACGTGATAAATTTCAAGCTTGAAAGGCAGAAAGGGCAAAGTGTGAAGAGAAGAGTTTATGTGTATAAGTATAAGAAGTGATTTCTAACCAGCCAAGCATAAATTTAAATTCTTAATCTGCTTTGCAGTACCAATGGCAGAAAAACCAAAGAAATCCAAAAAAGAGCATGATTTTTTTCTTAAGGATGAAGTGTGCGCTGAGGATAAATGCAAGGAAATAGATAAGATACCTCTTGGTCGAGAAGAAGAATAGGAATCCTTCTCTTTGCATCTGAGTTAACAAATTATCGAGATAGAATTCTCTGGAGTTGAACCTAATTCTTCGGGCAATAATGAAGCAAGCTGACAAGTTGCCCTTAAGACAGCACGCCTCTTATCTTTTGGAACTTTCCGTCGAGCCTCTTCATTTAAAGATAATATCACTCCTGCATCGCTTGATTGCTCAAACTGGGTTAATACCCCGTAGCTTGCTACGGCTTAATAATCCAGTTTGAGGCTTAAAAAATACTCCGCAGCTTGCTGCGGTTGGGATTTTTTATTGGTCATGGGGAAAGACAGCAAACAAAGATGCATAACTTTCAGGGTAAGCTGCAGCACTTATTGGACACCCGTTATCCTGCTCAATACCTAACCGGTAGCTTCCAAGAAAGAAGGGATATTCTTTTGGGGCTTTCCAGGATTCATCGTTTGGAACTTCATGAAGCGCTAAGCTTAAACCAAAAACATGAGTATCTAGAATGACGCCTAGATCTTTACTATATCTGTCGTTTAAGATACATCTCCTCCTTAATGTATCATTGTACCAAATTTCAGTTTTCAGGAACATTGGTTCCTGCTAGTATCCATAGATTAAGATTTACTTGCGGACCAAATAGTTTGAAAAGGGGGCCGCTTCGAGTTTTTGGTATGTCAGAAATCGCTATTGGCGCACACGCTGGCGTTTTAACCTGGAGTAAGCCAGCGATTTCTGAGTGTATAGAAATGCAAAGCATTTCTAACAAACCAGAAATTTGCAGAGCAAATTTCTCAGTTCATGCTCAAGAACACGCCCCGGGCTTCAGCCCGGCGGTTCTTGACATTCCTGGGCTAGGATATATGGTGCCATAATTTGAATACCTATTTTTTCTTCATTATTTCAACAACTATGAACAGGACTATGCCGCTAAAAAAGGCTACTGATAAGTCGATAAAGCCTATGCTTTTCAATTGAAGGAATGACTGCAAGTAGGGGATATACAGCGCTGCTATCTGTAGAAGGATCACGACGCTTACCATTGAAATCAAGGTTTTATTGCCAAATAAGCTTTTCCCGATAGACAAGTCTCTTTCTGTCCTTACTGCAAGCACCTGCCAGACCTGGCAGAAAGCTATAGTCAGGAAAATCATGGTCTGCCAAGCATCACTGCCTTTGAAGAAGTAAAATGCACCAATACCTATCGATATTACACCTACCAATATGCCCACAACAGTAACTTGCATCCAGCCTCCATTGCTAAAAACGCCTTCTTTTGGTTTTATCGGAGGCCTTTTCATGATGTGGCTTTCTGCCTTTTCCATGCCCAGGCCAAGACCTAGAAGGCCGTCTGTCAGGAGATTAAGCCATAATAGCTGTATTGGAAACAACGGAAGGCTAGCCCAGATGACAGGACCAAAAAGCATGACTATTATCTTTCCAATGTTACCTGCAAGAGAGAACTTTACGAATTTCTTGATATTGTCAAAAACTATCCTTCCTTCTTCTGCTGCACTAACTATTGTCTTGAAATTGTCGTCAAGAAGTACCATATCTGAGGCTTCTTTACTGACGTCAGTGCCAGTTATTCCCATGGCTACTCCAATATCTGCTTTCTTTAGTGCTGGAGCGTCATTTACACCATCGCCGGTCATCGCCACCACTTGACCGCTCATTTGCAATGCTTGTATTATCCTTAGCTTATGCTCTGGAGATACTCTTGCATAGACAGAAACTTTGCCAACCAGCTCTTTTAGCCCATCCTCAGATAAGTTATCTAACTCTTTTCCTGTGATTACCTTGCCGCTACCCAGGATCCCCAACTGTGAAGCTATGGATTTTGCTGTCAAAGGATGATCTCCTGTTATCATGACTGTCCTTATTCCTGCCTGCTTGCATTTCTCAACTGATTCCTTTACTTCTTGCCTTGGAGGGTCTATAATGGCGACCATACCTATGAAAACAACCTCTTTTTCAACATCAGACACATCTTCAGTATCCACAAATTTGTAGGCAGACCCTAAGACACGTTTACCCTCCCCTGCAAGCCTTTCATTTGAATCTAACAGATCCTTTCTGAGTTCATCCGTCAGTCTATACTCTTTGCCTGCGATGAACACTTTATCTGCTATGTGGACAATACCATCCACAGCGCCTTTCATCAAGGAAATATAACGTGTTTTTGGTTCAAGTCCAATGCTTTTCAATAGGTCTTTGTCATTTATCTCATGGAGAGTAGACATCCGTTTTCTCTCTGAATCAAAAGGGACCTCTAAAACCCTTGGAAGACATTTTTCATACTCTTCCTTGTATATGTTCATATCTGCGGCAGCGATCAAAAGCGCTCCTTCTGTCGGATCGCCGATGAATCCTTTGCCATCCAATTTTGCGTCGTTGCACAGGGCCAAAGCTGACATGATAAGCGAGGACTTTTGCGGTTTGCTCCTAGTCAGGTCAACCTTTTCATCCATGGTGTCTATGTTGACAACTGCCATCTTATTTTCCGTAAGCGTGCCTGTCTTATCAGAGCATATCACTGTGACAGAGCCAAGGGTCTCAACAGCTGGAAGCTTCCTTATCAAAGCTTTTCTTTTAAGCATCCTTTGCGCGCCAATCGCAAGAGTTATCGTAACAACAGCAGGCAAACCCTCAGGAATCACTGCCACTGCCACGCTTATTCCTGATAATAATAGAAAAGTGAATGAATCCCCTCGAATAAGGCCAAATATTATAATTATGATCGAGATAGCGATACCTAGCAGTGCAACCTTTTTTCCAACACTATCCAGCCTTTTTTGAAGAGGAGTTGCTTCCTGTTTTACTTCCTGCAGGACTGATGCAATCTTTCCCAGCTCTGTATTCATCCCTGTAGACGTCACAACAGCCTTTGCCCTTCCCTGGCTGATTATCGTTCCCATATAGACACAAGTTATCCTGTCTGCAAGGGCGTCATCCTCTTTGCATACTGCCTTTGCGTCCTTCTCGACCGGGACAGATTCTCCTGTCAGGGCTGCCTCCTGCACTTTCAAGGCAACCGATTCTATGAGCCTGCAGTCAGCAGGGATTATGTTTCCTGCCTCAAGAGAGACTATATCTCCGGGCACTAGATTAATCGAAGGGATCTCTTTTAATTTTCCATGCCTTATCACCTTTACAAAGGGCACGGCAAGTTTCTTTAAGGCTGCCATAGATTTTTCAGCCCTATACTCCTGGATAAATCCAAGTATGGCAAACAAGATAACAATAGAGAATATCGCTATGGCATCTTTATATGATCCCAAAAATACTGAGATGAGCGCAGCTCCAAGCAGTATAAGCTGCATGGTAGCTGTCAGTTGGTCGAAGAATATCTTTATTGGCCCTCTTTTGGCCTGTTCCACAAGCTCGTTATGGCCGTATTTTTCTATCCTTTTGCCTGCCTCTTCGTCTGAAATGCCCTCTATAGAAGAGGATAATGAATCCAAGCTTTCTTGAATACCTAGATGGTGATGCGTCATCGACAGCAGAGAAGAAGACGGGGGTTTAAAATGGTTATTATTTATTCATTTTCATGGCCCCCTCTTTGGTAGCTGGAACATGCTCAAGAAAGAATGTCCAGGGAGAAATAAGAAAATACGATTATTTGGTATAGGGGGGATTGATTAGCAAAATATACCTATTTTTAGCAACTCCTTTACATTACAGTTTCGCTTTTTATGCACATTTAGTTAAATATACGTTTTTTTCGATAAATTTATAAATAAAATCGAATTATATGTATATTATATGAAAATGTCAAAATCAATGGTCAAGATTCTCGTATGCCTGGCTAGGAATATAGAAAGCCTTGACGGACTAAAAAAAGAGACAGGCTTATCCATAAACCGATGCTCTGAAGTAGGGACTGAGCTTGAAAAAATGGGGCTGGCAAAAAAGGATAGGAGCAGAAAAGGACTATCTATCCGGCTTGCTGATTCTGTAGTTGCAGACAATTTCAGGAAGATGTATCTTTCTATTCCGTATATGCCATATGATAAATTTCTCTATGGCAAAAAGCTTGAAGTGCTAAAAACAATTCTTTACGAGGAAAAAGGAGTGCATACAATCGCAAAGATGACTGGCCTAAAGGAAAGGACGGTGAGGGAGAATCTGAGGGCTTTAAGCAACCCTCCTCTCCTTTGGAAAGCAGGCAGAAAGTATATCCTTAGCAAAAAAGGCTATCCATTGATTTATAATTTTCTGGACTCGCTAAGGAAGTATACTGCGGAAAATAAAATGATACTTTGGAAATTCAACGATGAGGAAGTGTTTAAAGTCTGGGATATCAAGCTGATTAAAGGCAGTATCACTGGCTTGAATGCCTTTGCAGGCTTTGGAGTAGAGGTAATGACAGTTGAATATTGCTGCCATGTCCCTGAGAGAAAGCTGTCTAAGAATGAAATTTTTATCCACGGCCTTCTTGAAGTTAACGAACCCAGGCTTCTTGGAATAGCTATCGCTTTCTATCTGAAAAACAGCCTTGAAAAAGAAGACCTTGGCTTTCTGCTTTCAAAGTATGATCTTTCGGGAGCATTCATTGAATTGAAGAAAACCATCAATGAATTTACATATAATGGCAAAGAAACAATAGCTAACGAGAAAATTCCCTCAATTACTCCCAGAGAAATTGGGAGAATTTTAGATATATATGGTGTAAAATATGTACGAAAAGAAAAGCATAATTGAGTTTATCACACAGGCGGGCAATCTTTTGCATAATGAGGTTAATGTCTATCTTATCGGTGGCTGCAACCTAAGCATTAAAGGATTGAAGGACGCTACAAAGGATGTTGATATGGTCCTTGATAACCATGCCAGCTTCAGGGTGCTTAAGGCGGCTTTGGAAAAGATAGGCTTTAAGGTGGACAGCTCAATGCTGCAAGAGCAGGTTTACAGGGACGCAGTGATTGTATTCTTTGATGACAGCGGCTCAAGGATTGACATATTTGTGAACAAGATATGCAGCATGCTTCAGCTTACCCCATAATATTTGCCATAGTAGTTAGTTATTAAGTCAACATTAATAAAGAATACCTTCTTAGTCCTTTGAGGGCGAATAAATATTAGTTGGAAAGAAATATCTAAACAAATAGATAAAGAAGTATGTGTCGGAACCCAGTTCCCGAAGACAGGTGGTAGAACCCGACCAGTAACTAGACTAATTGGTTCTCAGATATATATGCACACCGGCATAATAACCCTGTCTGAAAAATATATTACTAAAGAGATGATTCAATACGCATATAATCAACTTGATAGTGCTAAGATTTTTACCTCAAAAGGTTTAGCCGATAATTTTCCACATGAATATAGTCAAGGAGCCTGTGTTTATTCTATGACTGGGGGTATTCTTGAGTTATTGGGTATTGCAGAATATAAAAAACGTAAGGGATACACAAAAAGAAGAAACTAGCTTTGATTTATAGTAAGTTAAATAGAAAAGTTCTTATATAAGTACCCCTTCTGTAATTAGCAAGAGGTGATATAGATGGCATTAAGAACCAAATTTCATCATTCGTCAAGTATTTTTAAGAGACTGTATAACAAAGAAAACAAGGT
>DASRUK010000053.1:0-6765 GCA_035655475.1 Candidatus Nanoarchaeia archaeon | reverse complement strand
AAAGCGTGCGGACAAAGCTTTCCCATCGATGATATAGGCACTGGCAATGCCAAAGAGGGATGCTTCCCTTCATATCTTGAGTATGGGGTATCAGGAAGCGACGTCATTATAAAAGTCAGTGATTTGGAAGCAGGAGCTGGTTTGTTTTCATGAAAAGGAAAACATTGGCCTGGACAGGCATCGCCCTGCTTGCGCTTCTTGCAATAGTGGTGGTAAATGGAGGCCATAAGGGAAATCAAGCTGACAGTACATATGTCCGTATTCCATTGTCTGAGCTAAGCACGACCGCTAAGTTTTATACCTATGGCAATGCCAGATACTTTGCAGTCCTGGGAAGCGACGGACAGCCAAGAACTGCATTTGACGCCTGCCAAACCTGCGGTCCAAAAGGGTACACTCAGAACGGCAACAATATGAAGTGCAAAAATTGCGGCCTTGAATTTTCCATTGACAGTCTTGGAGTAGAAAACACAGGCTATGGCTGCTGGCCAGGGTATCTGCCAAGCGAGGTTGCTGGCGGAGAGATATTAATAAAAAAGAGCGACCTCGCAGGAAGTAAATTTTTTAAACAATGAAATTCCACCAGTCGGTGGAGTGAATTGGGCTCAAGAACACGCCCCGAGGCTTTTTCAGCCCGGCGGCAGGTTGAGGCAAAAAGAGGATTCATGGCATTTAAAAAAATAAAGGAAAAATTCAGCAGCTGGATGAAGTCGCTGGCAGCAGCAAACGAGAAAGAGTACGGAAAAAAAGAACTATCCTGCTGCGGCATGAATAAACAGAAATAACTTTATTAGTAAAGCACCAGAAAGGCACTTCTAACCCCCCTGCCTGGTGTCTTTTACTTTTTTGAGGTTAAAGATGAAAAAACACACTTTATTGATGATAGGATGCATTGCAGTTCCTTTGCTCCTTATAATATTACTGCCTATTCTCGGGATAAAGAATAATTATATCATCCCCATAGCTATGCTGATAATGTGCGGTTCACACTTGTTTATGATGGGAGATCACAAACACCATTAAATACAACAAAGTCTTATTGTAGACGGGGTGATAGAAAATGATGTGGCAATATGGGGGATATTATGGGTGGGGATTTATGGGTTTGACGATGATAGCAGGTATGGTCTTGTTTTGGGGAGCGATCATCTGGTTGATAGTCTGGCTGGTCAATAGAGACAGAAAGGTAATAAGAGAGCGGCCGCTTGATATTCTTCAAAGAAGGTATGCAAGAGGAGAGATAACAAGAAAAGAGTATGAAGATATGAAAAAAGATCTGGACAGATGACTCGTGCGGATAACTAACCTTACAAGTTAACTATTGTTAACTTTTAACGCAATCTTTAAATAGCTATCAGTTCTAAATCGCTATGGCAAGCGCTTGCCTGCCAAAGAGGTGACTGATGAAGAAAAAAGAGGCTAGACAAAATAGGCCAAATATCATTCTGTGGATTGCGATTGCATTGATTGCGGGAACACTTATAGGATACAGCCTGGGAAAGCAAGACCAAGGTTTCTCAAGGGACTATATACAAGGCACTGCCTCTATGATGCAGACCAACGGCGGCTCCATGATGCAGATGGCAAGGATGATGATGGATTCAGGAAGGATGATGAAAGAAAGGGGAGCTGCAATAGGCGATAACAGCATGATGGAGCAAGGTGACGATCTTCTGCAGAACGGTCAGATGATGGAAACCAGAGGGAGTGAGATGATGGGAAGAGCAAACGGGATGATGGATATGATGAGGTGAAAGCTATGAAAAAGAAAGATTATTCGCTTGAACCCAAAAGATTTGGGCTTGCTGTAGGATCTACCTTGGGTTTACTATATATCATTTGTGCCGCTGTGATACTTGCTATTGGGCGTGAAGGAGTAATATTTTTTGCAAACGCATTATTTCACGGTCTGGATTTTTCAACCCTTGTCAAGACAAGCTTTTCTTTGCCTGGCTTTTTGATAGGACTTGTCAGTTACATCGTGCTTGGATGGATAATGGGAGCCATGATTGCTTATATCTATAACTTAGCTAAAAGATAGGTATATGGCAGGAAAGAAAAAGAATCATATAATAACCAGATTCTTGGCAACTATATCTCTTTTTTTGTTTTATTTTATCATCGCGTACCTAATATTTCCACCGACAGGAAAATGCTAAGTTTATAAGGTTGGTAATCAAAGATAGTGCAGAAAGGGAGTTTGATTGGAGGTTGTCTTGATGGCAAAATACAAATGCCCAAAATGCGGGATGGAATATGACAAGCCAGGAAAGTGCACTATGGACGGCACTAAGCTTGTGAAAGTCGGGGATGAAGAGTCCCCTGCTCCCAGCCATCAGAAGATGGCAAATGAGGACCATAGCCATCACCATGAGTTGATGGTGCAGGACTTCAAGAAGAGATTTTTTGTGTCTCTTGCGCTGACATTTCCTGTCCTTATACTCTCACCGCTTATCCAACAAGTTCTTGGATTTAGCCTTGAGTTCCCAGGTGACTCCTATCTGCTTTTTGCTTTGTCTGCAGTTATATTCTTCTATGGCGGCCTTCCTTTTCTGAAAGGTATAGTGAGTGAAACAAAGGATAGAAAGCCCGGGATGATGACTCTTATCGCTGTAGCGATAACTTCAGCGTTCGTATACAGCAGTATTGTCGTATTTGGGCTTAAAGGTGAGGTATTCTTTTGGGAGCTTGTTACTCTGATAGATATTATGCTCCTTGGCCATTGGATAGAGATGCGCTCTGTGATGGGTGCATCAAGAGCACTCGAGGCCCTGGCAAAGCTTATGCCTTCTGAGGCACACTTGATGATAGGCGGCAAAGTAAAAGATGTTCCTGTCTCTGAGCTTGTAGAAGGAAATATTGTTTTGGTCAAGCCTGGAGAGAAAATCCCTTCAGACGGAATTATAATAAAAGGTGAGAGCAGCCTAAATGAATCGATGCTTACTGGAGAGTCAAAGCCTGCAAGCAGAAAAAAAGGGGAGAAAGTTATAGGCGGCTCGATAAATATGGAAGGAAGCCTGGAAATAAAGATCACCCATACAGGAAAAGACACTTATTTGTCCCAAGTTATTGGCATTGTCAAACAAGCCCAGGAATCCAAATCAAAGACTCAGGATCTGGCCAACCGCGCAGCAACATGGCTTACCATAGCCTCGGTTTCGATAGGTGCATTGACTCTTGCCGTTTGGCTCGCGCTTGGGCAAGGTTTTGCTTTCTCACTTGAACGCATGGTCACAATAATGATAATCACCTGCCCTCATGCACTAGGGCTTGCAGTCCCGCTTGTTGTAGCGGTATCAACTGCAATATCTGCAAAAAATGGATTTCTTATACGAAACAGGGTTGCCTTTGAGAACATAAGAAACATCGATACCATCGTATTTGATAAAACAGGTACCTTGACCAAAGGTGAATTTGGAGTGACCGATGTGATCACAATGAAAGGATATACAGAAAAAGAGGTTATCTCCTATGCAGCTTCCCTTGAGGCCAAATCAGAGCATCCCATCGCAAAAGGCATAACCCAGAAGGCCAGCGAACAAAAAGCAAGGACAGGAAAAGTAGAGCAATTCAAAGCGCTGCCAGGCAAAGGCATCCAGGGATTAGTAAATAAAAAAATGATCAGGGTTGTGAGCCCAGGTTATCTGATAGAGGGTAAGATAAAGCCCGATGAGCAGAGCAAAAAGCTTGCTTCTCAAGGCAAAACCGTCGTTTATGTGCTTTCACAAAATACAATTATAGGGGTGATAGCTCTTGCAGATATAATAAGGGATGAGTCCAAGGAAGCTATTAAAAACCTTCAATCGATGGGAATAAAATGCATGATGCTTACAGGAGACAACAAACAAGTGGCTGAATGGGTATCTGGTGAGCTTGGCCTTGATGATTTCTATGCTGAGGTCCTGCCTGATCAAAAATCCAAAGCCATCAAAAGGATACAGTCAAAAGGTATGAAGGTTGCCATGGTTGGAGACGGTGTTAATGATGCTCCTGCCCTAGTGCAGGCAGATGCAGGGATTGCGATTGGTGCTGGGACAGACGTTGCAATTGAGTCGGCAGATATTATCTTGGTCAGGAACGATCCAAGAGATGTTGCTTCGATAATAGGGCTTGCAAGGAAAACCTACTCCAAGATGAAGCAGAACCTTTTCTGGGCGACTGGATATAATATTGTTGCCATACCTCTTGCAGGAGGAGTGTTATACAGCTATGGCATTTTGTTAAGCCCTGCTCTTGGAGCAGCTTTTATGTCGCTTAGCACAGTTATTGTCGCAATAAATGCAAGGCTGCTTAAGATCTAGTTTTCTAATTTTTTATTTTTAAAGTTTATGTAAGTCACCTCAGATTATTCTTACCCATCGTATATAAATAAGAATGCACTAATAGATCTTGCCGGAGGTGAGAAAATTTGAAACTATGGCCGAAAATCAACTGTGCACTCAATTGCCCCAAGGACACCCCCACGAAAAATTGTCCGGAATGCATAAGGACAATTATCGGTTCTCAAGGAGCGATGAGCGTTGACTTATGCCAGATGGAAGGTGAATGCCATTGTGCCTATGAATTATAGGAGGTGAATAAATGCCTGACAAAAATAAAAAGAAAGGGTGCTGCTAGGCATCCTTTTCTTCCTTATTTCTTTCGATAGTAAATGCGGAGGTTTTTTTATGAGTGCTCTTATGGAAGACAAATCAGATTTATCTTTAATAAGGCATTAATAAACGCTTACCCTATATCTCTTTGCCAGAAAACATTTGGTGGAGGTGATGCCAAAGGCTGCCAAAAGCAGCCTATTTTCCCATTTCATACGTGGACCAAACAAAATCTTTCTCTAAGACTTCGCTCTTCACCAGCCTTAGCTCACCTGGAACGCTAAACAACTTATATGATTTTTCTCCCACCAGCACAGGATGAATAAGCAGGCTAAGCTCGTCTGCAAGCTTTTCTTCTATCAGCAAGTTTGAAAGTATCCTTCCGGTGTCTGTGAGTATTTTTCTTACTTTGTAATTGTCGTAAAGAAGAACAAGCGCTTTCTTAAGGTCGACTTTCAGGTTTCCAAGGACATGATGGTCATAATCTCTCTCCTTAAGGTAGTCAAGATAGGATTGAGGGGTGGCCTTGGAAACAAACACTATCACATCCTTGCAGTATTCAAACCCGCGCAGGTTATGAAGATGCCCTTTGAGCTTTCCTTCTGTATCTATTATCGCCCAGTAAGGCAGCTCCTTGTCTCTGCTTGGCTTCACAAGATCAGATTTAGTTTCAGGCCTTCCGCCATACGTATCGATCCCTGTCTTTGCAGTGTTTGAGCCGATAAGATGAGCATCTGGTTTATAGTTTCCAGCTATATCATAATGCAGCCCCATGTTGACTTCAAAGCCTGTCAAAGAACCATCAGCGCTTACCGAGTTATGGATGATTATTTTGGGCAGCATATTTATTCTCTTTTCCTAAACAGGAATATAAGATATATGATAGCTGCCAATAATATAACAAGCGCAATTCCAAGTATCAGCCCATAATTAGATCCTTTTTCTGGTTGCACAACAGTTATAGGAACACTGAATTCATCGACAAGCACATTGCCTTTGTTTACTGTCCTTACTTGAGCCTTGATTATGTATCCCTTAGGAGCTGCATCTTCATCTATTATTAGATCAAAACTTGCTGTGCCTTCCTCTCCTCTTCTAAGGCTGCCTATAAGATTTGTCTTTTGATCAAACTCTATAGGAAGATCAGCGTTTTCAAAAACCCTTATCGAAGTTTCCTCTCCTTCTTCTTCGCCAATATTTTTTATCCTTATGTTGAGCTTTCCTTCAGAATCGACAGGTGTCTGGGCAGGAATAGTGTTGTAAGAAACTAACTCAAACCTTGGAATTCCTTTTACAGGCAGGTCAAACTCCATGTTCTTTGTCTCCAAAGTCGTCTCTGCCTTATACTGCAAGCTTAGACTTGCCTGATGGTTGCCTGATTTGAGATTGTCCGCAGTGTCTATGAAGAAAACCAAGTCAGATGTGCCCTCTGCCTTGATTATCCCTGCATTTGCAGTATTTGAGTAAGAACTTGAAGCAGAAAAACCCGCTGGCAGGTTCAATCTGGAAACAACAGAGTTTGCATCAGCACTGCCGATATTATCAACCTTAATGGTAAGTTTGATATCGTCTTGGCCGGCTGATATGATAGCTGGCTCGCTTTTGACATCAGCGATGATCAGCTCTGCATCCTTAAAAACAGTTGCAATCTCAAATTCGTCTTCATATTCTTTCCTGCTGTCTTCAAGCGTAAAATCAAGATCATACTCATCTTCAGGCGTCTCTTCGTCCACCTCTACCCTGAATGTCTTTGACACCTTCTGGTTTTTTTCAAGTGTTCCTATCTCCCACTCATCATCCCCTTGTATCTCAAATGGCCCTGTATCATCAAGCTGCAAGACAACCTCTGTCTTGTTATTGCCATTATTGGTCATCTCGACAGATAAAGTAAACCTTTCTCCCTCTTCAGCATCCTCATAGCTGTATTTTATTTGGTAATCATCCAGAAACAAGGTTCTCTCGACCGCTGATACACTTACAATCAATAATATCAAGCATAATGCTGCAATCAGTGTTTTTTTCATAAATTTCACCCTCTACGCTGGTTGTTGGGATTTGTTTTTGCTTTTTAAGTGTTTTCTTTCAAAGGGCTTTGCGCACAAATTACTTTGGGCGTGAGTTATAGAACTTGAATACTTCGATTACATGGTCAACATTGCCAAGATACATCAAT
>DASRUK010000052.1:0-8965 GCA_035655475.1 Candidatus Nanoarchaeia archaeon | reverse complement strand
CTATGTTGCCGACTTCTGCTATTTCAATCTGAGGATTTTCAAGTGAAAACTCTTTCTTGAGCGTTTTTGTAAGCACCTTGATATTCTGGCCTTTTCTTCCGACGACAAGGCCTGGTCTTGATGTATATACTATTATCTTCTCGCCAAGAGGGGTTCTCTGCACCTTTATATGGCTGAGGCCCGCGTTCCTAAGGCTGCTTCTGACATACTCCTGTATCTGGAATTCTTTTATTTTCTCGTTTACAAATTTTCGCTCGATCATTTTTTAGCCTTTTTCTCTTTTGCTTTTTCAGGTTTCTTTTCTTGGACGATGATCTCTATATGTGTCCTTTTGGCCCTTCTCCTTCTTTTCCTGCCGTAGTGCCATTGCTTTGCGGCAAGATGGGCGTTTATGTGTTTGATGATTAGGTTTGCAGTGTTAAGTCCTTTGAATTGAGCGTTAGCCTCTGCGCTTTCGATTACTCTGATGACCTCGCCGGCAGCCTTTGCCGGGTATTTTCCCGGGCCTATTTTTCTTTTATGGGCAAGGCCTTTGTTGTACACCCTGTAGGGTACTGCTCTTTCGAGCTCTATGACCTCGCTTAGCAGTTTCTTTGCCTCTGTTGTGGACCTGTCTCTCACAAAGCTGCATATCTCGACGCTGGCCTTTGTGCTGATGGAAAGAGACCTTCCGATAGCTCTTGCCATATTTTCCTTTTCATAGTCCACTGTTGAGTATTTTGCCATTTTACTTTACTGAAAGTGCTGCTGAGCTCTTTGTAGCTCCGATACCTGGTGCTGAGTGTTCTACCCTTTTTCTTGTGCTGACAAACTCGCCAAGATAATGCCCTATCATCTCGTTCCCTATCGTTACAGGCAAAAATTCCTTGCCGTTATGGATCTTGATCATCATTCCTATCATCTCAGGAAGTATTATCATGTCCTTGCAGTGGGTTTCTATGTTGCTTTTTTTGGCCCTAATATTTGCAAGCAGTATTTTTTGCTGTTCGGTAAATCCTCTTTTTATGCTTCTCCTGATCCTAGCAGGTGCTATCTGTGCATATTCATTTAAGCTCAAGCTCTTTAGCTCGCTTACTGATTTTCCCCTGTAGCTGAATTCTTTTCTTGCCATTTTACCTTCTCTTCCTTCCTGTTCTTCTTGCCGCTATCTTTCCGACCTTTCTTCCCGGAGGTGCATCTCTCGATACAGTTGAACATTTTCCTTTTGCATTGGTGCTTGATCCTCCGAATGGATGGTCGACAGCGTTCATCGCAAGGCCGGCGACTTTTGGATATATCTTGTTTCTTGCCCTCATCGCGTGCATCTTAAATCCAGCCTTGAGGAAAGGTTTTTCTTTCTTTCCTGCGCCGGCGATTATTCCGATTGTCGCCCTGCACATTGGGCTGAAATTTCTCTGTTTTTTTGAAGGAAGTATCAGTATTATCTTGTCGTTTGATTTTGCGATAACCTTTGCCATGGTCCCTGAAGCTCTGACAAACTTCCCGCCGTCTCCAGGCATGCTTTCTATGTTAAATACATCAGTACCTTCAGGTATATCTTTAAGTGCAAGGACATTTCCTGGCATTAAAGAAGCCCCGTCGCCAGTGGCAACTTCGCTTCCGACCTTAAGCCCTTCTGCTGCCTGCAGGAGCACATCGCTGCCATTATCATACTTGACAGATATCAACGGTGCGCTATGGCCTGGACAATGGATGATGTCAGTTATCGTTCCTTTGGATGGTAGGTTGCCGTATGTTCCATATTTTGCTCTTCCAACATACTTGAAGCTTGGAGCTCGATAAGTAGATGAGCCCTTTCCCCTTTTCTGTTGGATTAGATTTTTTCCCATTTTTTACATCAATCCTAATTGTGTGGCGATATCGATAGCAGGGGTCTCGGCTGAAAATTTCACATATGCTCTTTTTACTCCGTCTGGCCCCACTAATGTATTCACAGCGACAACCTTTGCTTTGAACATGTTTTCTATCGCTTCCTTAACATCCTTTTTGGTCGCTTTTCTGTCTATCACGAATAATAGCTTGTTCTCGCTCTCCATAAGCCGTATTGCCTTTTCTGTAGACAAAGGATTTTTTATTACGTTTTCCATTTTATAAAAATAATTTCTCCTTTTCTATGATTTCGATTGCAGCCTTGCTCCAGACTGTAAGCCTTCCAGGCACAGTGCCTGGCGCAAGAAGCCTGACGTTGACATTCTTGACTTCGCAAACATCGACTCCAGGGATATTTGCAGCTGCCTTTATCAATTTGCATGATTTTGAGACTACAAAAAGAGGGCCCTTCTTTTGTTTATATTTTCTTCCTCTGGTTTTTCCGACACCAGCCCTTATCTTTTTCTTTGAGCACCTGCTAAGTTCATTCTCAAATCCCATCTTAACAAGCATCTGCTCAACTTGCTTTGTCTTCTGGATATCTTCAAAAGATGAATCTACGATAATAGGATAGTTTTCACCGATGATATGGCCTCTTTTGCTGACGATTTCCTTGTCAAGCGTTGCAGCCATAGCAGACCTGATAGCTTTTTTTCTTTCCTTTCTGTTTATCTTCTGCCACCATATCTTTTCTGCTTTTGGCGGGTGTGCTCTTCTTCCGCCTACTGTTCCAGGCGCAAACGCACCGACCCAGTTCATCCTTGTGCCTCTTCTGGACATTATCTTCCTTGGGACTCTGGATATCCCAAGGCCGTACGCTCCCCTATAATCATGTCTCTGTCTTGAGACAATAGCAGAAGCTCTCTTGCCTGCCATAGGCGTTGCTCCATACCTCTGCCTTGTATGTGACATTAAAGTGATATAAGCTCTTTTGATTAGGTCAGGTCTTATCTCTTCTGAAAACTGGCTCGGTATCTTTACCTTTCCTTTTTCATTGTTTTCGATATCCACTACTTTTGCTTCTTTCATAATACGACCTGTTTTATTGCAGGAGCCTCTTTAGGCAGTCCTTTGTTTGGCCTTATTGCCTGGTTGAATCTGATAAGCCTTTTCTTTGGCCCTGTGACAGAGCCTTTGACTATTATATAAGGATTCTTGATGAATCCATAATGCATAAAGCCTCCCTTTGGTGAAAGCTCCTCTCCTTTTGCTCCAATCTTCAGGAGCCATTTGTTATGGTCCATCCTTTGGAAATATCCGGTTTGCCCTGCATGGGGTACTTTCCACATGATATTTACTTGTCCGCACCACGGTCCAAGCGATCCAGGGTTTCTTCTTGTCTTTTCGTTTTTATGGTTCTTTAGTCCTATTCCAAACCTTGCAACAGGTCCCTGAAGGCCTTTTCCTTTTGATATTGCATGGATGTCAAGCTGGTTGCCTTCAGCAAAAACATCTTTTACAGATATTTCCTTTGCAATGAGTTCTTGAGCGTACTTTAGTTTGTCTTCTTTTTTTGCGCCGCCGATGCCTATCTCAAAAATCTCAGGTTTCTTTTTCCCGATTCCCGATAAGCCTGGCTGGCTGTAGACTGCAAGCATTACATCGTCATAATCTTTTGAATCTGGTACCTTGCTCTTCCTATTTTTAGGCATGATGGTTCTTCTTGCAAGCTCCTTATTTAGATTTTCAGCAAGAACATCACAAATAACTTTTTGGCCGTAAATGGTATTTTTGTAGAATCTGATAGAATAAGCCTTCAGTGAAG
Organism: Candidatus Nanoarchaeia archaeon; assembly: GCA_035655475.1. Classification (GTDB taxonomy): domain Archaea; phylum Nanobdellota; class Nanobdellia; order Woesearchaeales; family JACPBV01; genus DASRUK01. Next base: position 5,331 of record DASRUK010000052.1, on the reverse strand, counting down.
GGCACTCGATGATTGTACAGGGGATAGAGATCGTCTGTCCTTTGGTAAGTGCGGTTGGAGAATTGTCAGTGGCCATAACATGGGCCATTCCCACCTTATATCCTGCAAAGCCAAGCAGCTTAGGCTCTTTTGATTTAGCCCATGCTCTAACTCTTGCAGTTTCTCTCTTGGCTCTTTTCCTTGGATAGAAAGCCAAACTTCCAAATCTCGGTCTTCTTGTTGCTGGCATTTTTTAGGTTTTGCGTTCTCACCTCAAAGACAGATATTCCTTTGAGTGTTTTATTAATCGCCTTTTATTGAAGCCTTTAAAGAAATGTTGTACTGAAAAGGCTCCTTTTCAGGCATGATGTACATAATCACTTAGGTACACTATTTTTTGTTAATATTGTGAGTAAGGGACCCTTTATAAATGTTGCTATGTGTTGGTGCTTTTTTGTGCCTTTTCAGGTTTCTTTGCTTTCTCAAGGTATCTTGTCTTAGCCCTTGCATAGTTTACAGGATTTCTTATCCTGTGGCATAGATTGTCTGGAGTGCAGACCCGAAAATCCTTGTAATACATGGAGTTTGAGCAATTAGGCGGAAGGATTTTCTTTGCCCTCTGCTTATGATACCTGAGTTGTCCTTTTAATAATACTTCCCGCAGAGGCTCTTTGTTTTTCTTGTTCCACTCATCAAGTGATTTTTCCATCTGTTCATAACTCCAGCCGACAGAGTTTAAAAAATTTGTAAGGATAAACATGCTCCTTTTCTTGCCGTCATCCACCCCTTTTAGTATGTTATTGATGCAAGGAGGAAAAAATTTCTCAGGTATTGCTTCCTGCGGGATTTCATACTCTTTTTTTGGCTTTTCTTCCTCAAGCTTCAGGTTGAAGTCAAAAGCCTGCACAAGCAGTTTCTTTGCCTCATTTTCCATAGCAAAGCTTCTGTCAAGAAACCTAAACTTCGAGACACTAACCTTTGTTGACGCAGCATCTTCTCTTCTAAATTCCATTACCTTCTCTGGATCTATCGGTACTGAAACAAGCCCGCTTTTTTCATTGAATGAATAAGGCATCCTGCACAGGTGCCTTGAGGAGATAAGGATGGTGTCGATGCCAACGACCGCAAAAGCATCAAATATCCCTTTCTTGATTATCTCATTAAATGGCTTTCCAGTCTTTGCCATTATTTTGTCGGGATTCTCATAAGCAAGCATCCTCTCAGACAGGGGTTTTCTTATCATTTCCTTCAGGTACAGCGCAATAGCCCTTGCTCCATCAGGAAACCAAAGTCTTGCCTCCCTGTCATGCACCTTCTTGGGAAAAGCCTCAAACGGCACCCCTATATGAAACCCGCTTCCGCCTGAAAATTTGCACGACACAGAATTTATCCCCTGAAACTTCAAAGCCTTTATGAGGAGATCAGCAGTTATCTGGGAATAATCCAGAAACTTGCAGTCAATATCGATGACAAGGTCCCATCCAATCCTCAGGTCTTCCATGTCCTTTTTCTTCATCATGGGATCAAGCTGCAGAGGATTGCTCCACAATTCTTCAGAAGAGTGAAATGATGTAGCTCCTTGCTTTGCAAGTTCAAGGACATCATTGGGATACTTCAGTGCATCAGGCCTTTTTCCAAAACCCTTGTCTCCAAATTTGATAGCTACCTCCTTGTCTTTTGCAGCAAGGACGATCTCTTCTTGTATGTCTGGCTGTTTGTAATGCTTAAGCGTTTCACTTAAGGTTATCATACCAACTAAGAAAATATTTTTATTTATAATGCTTTTCGTTAAGTGTTATGGAAGAGATTGAATTGCTGCTTGACTGGATAGAAAGGCTCAGGGAAGGAGAAAGGATAATCGTCGTAGAAGGCAAGGAAGACAAAGCAGCTCTCCATCGCCTCGGAATAGATGGTGTAATCCAGCTTAACAGGCGCCCGCTGTTCAAGATCGTCGAAGAATTGGTTGCCAAGGAAAGGCCAGTCATAATATTGACAGACCTCGACAAAAAAGGAAAGCAGCTTTATTCAAAGCTTAACCATGACCTAAATCAATTTGGCGTAAGGATTGACAACCGATTCAGACATTTCTTGTTTAGGCATACTCAGCTTAGGCAGATAGAAGGTCTTGATAGTTACCTAGAAAGAAAAAATAAAAAAGGGTTTAATCCCTTGAGATTCTGTATACTGACTTAAGTGCAGGAATAAACACTGCGCCAGCAACAAAAACGCTGAACACTGAGAATGTGTTCTTCAGCATCACACCGACTGTGCCTGGAAGTAATGTTCCAAGGTTTGCAATAGCAATCGAGCCTGTTGCAAGGCCTATTGCAGCGATGATGAAGCTGTTTACTTCTTCCTCAGTTATATTTAATATGCCTACTATCAATCCCAGCAATACCATCAGGGCAGATATCAGTCCCATGTATGCTGTAAGATTTGCTGCTAGTAGTCCAACGATCAGGGCTAGGATAACTCCAAATATAAAAGCCCATACTCCAAGCTTCTTTGTCGTATTTGCAGCCATTATTTTACACCCCCATAATAGTTATTTTTGGCTAAAGTTAGCCTTTGTTAGACTACCTCTAAATAACTTGTTTATAAACATTGCGGATTTTTAGTTGCGGACAGGTTATAATTAAAAGCCGCAACTAAATATAGAAAGACAAACCAATTTGTAACTAACTTTTGTCTTTCTCTAATTTATCATTTTGACGATAAATCCATTAACTATATAAATAAAAAACCATTAATATAACACCATGGCGATAGGAAATCAGTTGAAGACCGCTCTTCTCCTCGGCATACTTACAGGCCTTTTATTGTTGATTGGAAGCTTTTGGGGACAATCGGGATTATTGATAGCGCTAATCTTCTCTATCCTCCTTAACTTCATAGCCTATTGGTTCAGCGACAAGATAGCCCTGGCCATGTATCGGGCAAAAGCAGTCACAGAAAAAGAAGAGCTTATATTATATAAGGCTGTAAAAGAAGTATCCTCCTTAGCCAAGATTCCGACGCCAAGAGTATTTGTCATCCCAGCACCATATGCAAACGCTTTTGCCACAGGAAGAAATCCAAAACATTCAGCAGTTGCAGCGACAAGAGGGATTCTTGATCTCTTAAACGAAGAAGAGCTCAAAGGTGTTATCGCTCATGAAGTTTCTCATATAAAAAACAGGGATATATTGATCTCCTCAGTTGCGGCAGTCATCGCTGGCGTCATCTCTTATATTGCGATGATGGCAAGATGGAGTGCTATTTTTGGGTACGGCAGGGACGAGGAAGGAAACTCCGGATTAGAACTCTTGGTTTTTGCAATCCTCACTCCGATTATTGCAGCGATTATCAGGCTTGCGATCTCGAGAAGTAGGGAGTATCTTGCAGATGCATCAGGCGCAAGGATTGTTGGAAGCGGCGAGGGCCTTGCAAGCGCTCTTCTAAAACTCGAACAGTCGGCAAAACATATCTCTCTTGCACCAACACCAAAAGCCCAGGCGACATCTCATCTTTTTATCTCAAATCCTTTCAGGGGCAGATCATTTCTCTCCTTTTTTATGACCCATCCGCCTGTTGAAAAAAGGGTCGAAAGGTTAAGAAGCCAGAAATTCTAGTTAAACACATCATTTATAACTAAAAATTTTTAGATCTAACTTATCAGCCCATACAGTCAGAAAGGTTTGGTTCTTGATCTGTTCCCCAGAAAGATGTATCAACCAGCATACAACGATAAGATTGCACTTGGCCTTGCCAGGCCGATATCAGTAGGTTATGGTGAATCAGGCGATGGCAAGGAATTCTCGGTTTGCATAAATCCATTTGGTACAAAAAGGAACTTCTACACCCATAAGTCTCTCTTTGGCGCATATCCTCTTAGCTATCCAGACAAAGATTCAAGGATAAGGTTGGCTGCATATCGATCATTCGGTGGCACAATAGAGGATTTCATTGAGCTTGACAATTGCCGGATTATCCATGGAAATGGCCTTGCTCTTCCAAAAAACATGAAGGTACATGAATCATATCATGGCTTCCCAAGAGGTCTTGAACTTGCGCTAAAGACACCATATAGCCTTAGAAAAACAGCGCTTGATATCAGGAGAAAAAACAATTTAAAGCCGACGCTTGGAAGTTTCCACGATGTTAATCCAAGCCCAAAAAGAGTTAGTCAAAGAGATTATCTGTATTTTGCCGATGATGAATCAGATTTTCGCTTGATAGCATATTCACTCTTTGCAGGCATCGACCGTTCTATAATCGCACGAGCCCTTGCAGCATATAAAGCTAGATAGCTAATCATTCTCTATTACCATCCTGACTATATCTTTCCCAAATCTCATGATCTTGTTTGGGCCCATGCCATAGACATCCCTTAGCTCCTCTATTGTCCCTGGACCGGTTTGGCATATCTCCATGATTGTTTTGTCGCTAAATATCTGAAATGCAGCAACACCTAGCTCTCTTGACTTTTCCAGGCGCCATCTTTTAAGGACATCATACAGGCTGGGCTTTCCTTTCTTTGGCGCCTCTTCTCTCCCTCCAATTAATTTTTTGGTTTTATCATCGATAAAAGGGCTTAGGCTTGAGTAATAACTGATGATCAGCTTTGACTTAGCCCTGGACAATGCAACATATAGCAGCCGTAATTCTTCCTCATATTTATCATAACTTTGAGTCTTTAATATGTCAAGGATAGGATGCTCTGAAGCCCTGCATGGAAAACTGAAGCTGTTAGCAGAGATGAGATAGACGATCTCAGCCTCAAGGCCTTTTATAGCATGCACTGTCGACAGTGTGATCTGTGTCTCTTTTGCCTCTCCTCCATTTTCCTCTATGGTTCTCTTGACAAAGTCTATCCCTGCTGCTTTTAGCTTCTCCGCTATCTTCTCTATCTGCTTGTTTGTCCTTGCAAGGACAAATACATCTTTTCGCATACTGAGATTAAGGATGCTTTGCACGACAAACATATGCTCTGCTTCCTCGTTGTCATGCTCAAGCAAAATGACATCTTTATCAGAAGCCGCATTCTTATCACAGCACGTTATCTCAGGCATCCTCATCGGAGAGCTTACAGAATTTAAGACATCGATTATGCTCTGCTTAGATCGGTAATTTATCCTAAGCCCAAGTATTTTGCTCTCTGGATGCTTCTCCTTGAATCTTTTGATATGCTCTATATTTGCTCCTCTCCATCCAAATATGCTCTGTCTGGGATCGCCCACCGCAAAAATATTTTTAGGATTTAGTTGCTCTATCAGTTTTATCTGCATGTCGTTTACATCCTGGTATTCATCTATGAGCACATGTTCATACTTAGGTATGCATCCAGGGGATGAATCAAACAGTTTCATCGTA
>DASRUK010000051.1:0-4468 GCA_035655475.1 Candidatus Nanoarchaeia archaeon | reverse complement strand
AGGACATGCTTGCAATCGCGATCAAAAACCTTGATTATAAATATGAATAAAATTAAAACAAATTATTTATGCCTCATCCCATACACCTCACTCGGCAGCAATATGCGTATCCTTGGGTCTTTGCTTGCTTTGGTTAAAGTTTCTGTATAAGTCTTCCATTTCTTTTCATTTAACTCATCGCTCTCCTCAGAGGCCCTAAAGTCCTGCTGGTGCACAAGCAATGGTATTAACCGTTTGCCATCGATAGTGATCATCATTTCATGCTCATAACTCATTATCTCGGAAATCATATCATCAGCTGTCTTGAACTCATTCTCAGGGCCAGCTAGCCCATTTTTGGTAAAACTTACGCTATACTGCGTGATATCAAAATCAGGCGTCATATCCACATACCCATAATCGCTCTCATAGTGCTCAAGATACATTTTAAACCCCAGCTCTCGAACAGCATCTCTTATCTCTGGAGTAAATTCAGCAAGCTCCTGGTTGTATGTAGTAGGGATTATGCCAAGTTTTTCTTTGCATTTGTCCAAAAGAGCCCCGATCGCCTCTTTAGCTTCATCCTTGTCCATCTCAGCAAGCCGTTTTCCTTTATACGACGCTTCAGACTTCATTATAAGCTCCATATTGGGACCAGAGGCTTTAGCAATTATGTCCTTAAACTCTGTATTATCCAGAGAAGATGGGTAGAAGCTTATTCCTGTTTTAATGCCAGTTTCCTCATGCCATTTGATAAGCTTGTGATAAAAATGATACCAGTCGCTATCTATATTTCCGTCAAAATCACCGACATAAGGAACAAGATAGATATCATTACTATCTGTTTTATTTGTTGTAAATACCCCGCTCACTTGCGTGACTGGGTTATTGTCATGGCTCGCCACGTTGAGGGTATTTACAACACTAAAAATACCCTGCCCCTTGGCGCGGTTGGGATTTTTATTTTCGGCTGATGAGGTGAGATTCTCAGTAATTATTGTGTCATTACCTGTCTCGCCTGTCCTATTTTCATTGTAAATTTGACTTGTAAGATTTTCCTCATACACATCGACTACTTTAGATTCAATTATTTGTTGATCATCTTCTTTATCGCCACCATATATATCACCTATTTTGGTTTCAACATTCTGTGTATCATCCTTTTCATCAATCCCTATAATGTCGTCGTCTTCAGGTGTCACTGAATAACCCGAGCCTTGCCCCTCGTCACTTGCTTGCCAGTCAACAACTTCTTCAATTCCATTATCTTGTTGAACACCATTATCCACATCTTTGTCAATATATTCATCGTCATAATAGCAAGCGCTCAATATAGACACTGTCAGAACAGCAACTGCTGCAAGAATAATTATTATTTTCTTCATTTTCCCACCCCCAAGCGAATCCCAAGGTTTCGGAAATATTAATTATTTTATAATTATCCAGAAATACTAATCACCAATAAGAATAACATTTTTAAATCCACTTTTTTAGCCTACTTATCATGACCATGGTATATCAGGTAATAGCATTGATAGTGCTTCTTGCACTGTCAGCGTTCTTCTCAGCATCAGAGACAGCTTTGATCTCCATAAGCAAGCTTAGTGTAAGGCATCTGGTCAAGCTCAAGAAAAGAGGTGCAAGGGAGCTGCAGTTATTAAAAGACGAACCGAACAGGATAATTATCACTATACTCATCGGAAACAATATTGTAAATGTCACGATCTCAGCTCTTGTAACAATAATCACCCTTGAGATTTTTGGCAATGATGCCATTGGTTATGCAGTTGGCTTGACAACATTTATCCTGCTGCTTTTCGGAGAGATAACGCCAAAATCCTTTGCAAGCCATTACAGCCGAAGGCTGTCGCTCTTATTCTCTAAGCCGGTATATTATTTGAGCATCGCTTTTTATCCCATCATCAAAGTCCTTGATATTTTTACCAGACTATTCATCCGTATATTCGGCTGGAAAGAAAAAAAACAAGGTATAACAAAGGAGGAGATAGAGACAATGATAGAGATTGGTGAAGCCAGCGGAGCGTTGAAAAGGATGGAAGAGATGCTGGTAAAAAACGTCTTTCGCTTTGATGATATTGAAGTTGAAGAGATAATGACTCCTAAGGATAAGATGTTTAGCCTGGAAGCAGAGACGACTATCAAGGATGCGATTCCTGTACTGCTTCAGAGGCCATTCACAAGAGTACCGATATATATGGACGATCCTGAAAACATCCTGGGATTCATCAGCAGGGATGATATCCTCAGGGCATATGCAAACCACAAGGAGTCCATCCCCTTAAGGCTGATACTAAAACCCATCCCCTGCATCTTCAGGGATGAAAAGCTGGATGTCCTTTTAAACCAATTCCAAAGGAAGCATATCCACATTGCTGCAGTTATAACAAGGAACCACAAGCTTCTTGGAATAGTCACTTTAGAAGACCTTCTTGAAGAGCTTGTGGGTGAGATAATAGACGAAAAAGAGATAGAAGCGCTAAAGCTGCAGGAAAGTTTAAAATAAGCAAGGTTACTTCTAAAAGGACAATGAAGCTGATCAAGGTTGGCAGCCAAGTGCCTGAAGCAATAATTGAAGAGATAAAGCGCTATGATTCTTCTGAGGAAGGCATCTATCCCGTTATCGAGATAGTGAGCATCAAAGAGGAAGATATAGAGGAAAAAGCACTGGAATTTTTGGCAGCAAGTAAACCTTTGTTTCTCTGCTCAAAGCATGCTTCAAGCTTGCCTATCTTGAGAGCGTTCAATAATGTATATCCAAAAAATCCAGGAGTCATCTTTTTTGACGCTCATATCGATGCTGAATTCGACAAAGATATTCTTAATGATTTAGTGAGCATCTTCAATGGTGAAAATCTCGTGCTGGTAGGATGCAGAAGATTCGGCCAAAAGGAGCTTCAGTTTGCAAAAGAACACAATATTAGGCTCTTTTCCATGAAAGAGATTACATCTGAGGGACTAAGAGAGGTATCTGACAGCTTTATGTCGATAGCAAAGAATTTCTCGGATCTCTACATAAGCATAGATATAGACGTCCTTGACCCAGCCTATGCTCCAGGTACAGGGTGACCTGAGCCAGGAGGCTTGTCTGCAAGAGAGCTGTTGTTCTTCCTTCATAGGCTAAAGAGATTAAGGAATCTAAGAGCTATGGATATTGCAGAAGTCAATCCTGAGCACGATATCAATAATCTGACAGTTAAGGCAGCGGCAAAGATAATAGTCGAGCTTTGCTAGACCACTAATTTTTTAAAATAAAGCCTAATTTCAGCATGGATGGCTATGCTATTTAGAAGCACTAACCGAAATTCTCCCAGCGTAGGCTTCAAAGAAGCCCTTATGCAGGGGCAAGCACCTGATTATGGGCTTTATATGCCTGGGACTATCCCCCAGTTTACAAAGCAGGAGATAGCGTCATTTCAAGAGAAGAGTTATCCTGAAATTGCTTTTGAAATCGCTAAAAAATATGTCGATAAGATAGATGATTCAAAGCTAAGAAAACTGGTAGACGATGCCTATGATTTTGAAGTGCCAATTGAGAGATTGAATGATGATTTGTATATAATGCGCTTAGATAGAGGCCCGACAGCGTCTTTTAAGGACTTTGCAGCAAGGCTTATGGCAAGGTTGATGCACTACTTCGCAGAGAAAGAAAATCAAAAGCTGACCATCCTTGTAGCAACTTCGGGCGACACAGGAGGAGCTGTTGCAGATGCCTTTTATGGCCTAAAGAATATTAATGTCATCGTCCTCTTCCCGGAAAAGGAAGTCTCTGATAGGCAAAGAAAGCAGATGACAACCCTTGGCAAGAATGTAAAAGCCATAGCAGTCAAAGGAAAATTCGACGATTGCCAGGCCTTGGTAAAAAGGGCCTTCAATGATCCCGAATTAAAATCCCTAAACCTGACATCTGCCAATTCGATAAATTTCGGACGACTTATGCCTCAGATGGTGTATTACTTTTACGCTCAATCAAGAATAAAGGGCAAAGTAAACTTCTCAGTGCCCTCAGGTAACTTTGGGGACTTAATGGGCGGCGTCTTTGCAAGAGAGATGGGCTTGCCTGTTAACAAATTTATTGTCGCAGTCAATGGAAATGACGAATTCCCTAAATTTTTGGCAGCAGGTCAATATGCTCCTGTAGTTCCTTCAAAAGAGTGCAGTTCAAACGCCATGAATGTCGGCCATCCAAGCAACCTGGCGAGGTTGATAGACCTGTATGGTGGGTGGCTCACAGATGAGAGAGACTCAAATGGTATTGTTGCTAAGAAAGGTTTTTTAAGAGAAAAGCCTGATATGGAGAAGATGAGGAAGGATTTCGTCAGTTTTTCCATCACTGATCAAGAGGTCGATGAGGCTATAAAAAAAGTCAGCGAAAACTACAGTGCAATAATCGAACCGCACGGTGCCGTCGGTATCGCAGCAGCCCTAAAGTCAAAAATAAAAGGTAAGATAATCTGCCTAGAAACAGCAG
>DASRUK010000050.1:0-12021 GCA_035655475.1 Candidatus Nanoarchaeia archaeon | reverse complement strand
TTCAAAACTCTTGATTTGTTTGTCAAGAACCGCCGGGCTGAAGAGCCTCGGTGCGTGTTCTTGAGCATGCTCAGAAACCACCTTCTTACTCCGAGCTGAAGCAGGGAGATTGCGAGTGGTGGTTTCTGACATCTCAAAGGTTCTGTATCCCCGGCTGGGGCGACCCCCTACGACGAGCTGTATAATTGTTATTGGATGGAGTTTTGACCTTAGGACAGTAGAGTCCCCCTTGTTAGCTTAATACATACACAAATTAGAAAGTAATAAAAAAGCATATTCATTCTCCCTATGCATGAGGATGCTTTACTTGTGCTTACTATTCCTGCTATTGTCTGCCAGTTTTAGCTTCGCGAAGGAAGGTCATCTTACCCTTCTTGCTGTGAAGGAATCGGACAATGGCTATGAGGGAACGACCGCTGATCTTTATCTTGAGCTAAAACCCGGGACAGGAAGGGTGTTTCTTGATACATTTCCGCTGACAAAAGTAGACACACAGATATCCACAAGGTTTGCAAGGGATATAGCATGCTCTTATCTAGACGCGGACTGCGGGAAATATGATTTTGTATATACGATAAGAGCTGACTCTCCTATCGTCGCAGGACCATCTGCTGGAGGAGCTATCACCCTTTTGACAATATCTCTCCTCAAAGGCCAGACAATATCGGATACTATAAGTGTTACAGGCACGATAAACTCAGGCGGTATAATCGGGCCAGTGGGCGGCATAAAAGAAAAGCTAGATGCTGCTGCACAAGCTGGCCTTAAGAAAGTGCTCATACCTGAAGGGGAAAGGCTTATCGAAGAGAGTTTCAACGGCACCAACATCACCACTGTTGACCTGGTTGAATATGGGAAGAGCAAGAAATTGGAGGTAATAGAGGTTTCCGATATAAATGCGGCATGGTCTTCTTTTACAGGGCATAAACTGGAAAAGGATAATTATTCCTTAACAATAGACCAGGACTATAATCTAACCATGTCATATCTTGCCGGGCAGCTTTGCAGCAGGAGCAAAGAGCTTATGGGTGAGATAGACTCAAGATACAGCAAAAACGACTCGATGCTTGCTGCCGTGAACCTTACCAGGAAAGCAGAAACTGCGCTTGGTAACGGAAGGTATTATTCGGCTGCGTCTTATTGTTTTGGGGCAAATGTAAAGCTTAACTATCTGCTTTTGTCTTCAAGGGATTTCACTAAAGACGAGATGAGGGAAAGCTCAGAGGTCGTTTTGAGAAACATAAAAAAACTTGACGAAAGCATAACAAGAAAGGAAAAGAAGACAGTGACCGACCTTGAGGCGTTTTCTGTAGTCAAAGAAAGACTTATCGAGGCAGAGGATTTTTACAAAGAGATAAACTCAACAGATGTCTACAATCTTGCCTACTCGTTTGAAAGGGTATATTCTGCTTATTCATGGGCTAGTTTTTTTGACAACAGAGGAGCTAAGTATGACTTTAATACTGAACTTCTTAGGTCTTCCTGCCAAAGAAAGATAGAGGAAGCAGAGGAGAGGTTTAACTATGTCAAGATATTTCACCCTGTGCTGGGCCTTGAAGGCACAAGAAAAGAGATAGACTATGCATATAGTGACCTTAGGAACCAAAGCTATGAGCTGTGCCTTTTTAAGGCGACAAACGCAAAAGCTGAGTCTGACATCATCTTAAGCGTCAGTGGCATAGGGGTAGACAAACTGGACAACCTCCTTAGCAGGAAAATAAGCGCTGCTGAGAAAAATATAGGCAAACAGATAGCAAAGGGAAATTTCCCTGTGCTTGCATTCTCTTACTATGAGTATGCAAAAGAGCTTGCAACCTATGATCCATATTCTGCACTGCTTTATGCTGAGTATGCAATAGAACTCAGCAACCTTGACATGTACTTCAAGAAGGGGAAAAGTTTTTCATTCAATCTGGAGATGAAACCCTTTGTTTTTCTATTGATAGGGCTTGCTTTTGGATATGCAAGCGCAATAGTGATGAGGAAAAGGAGCATAAACCCGAGCAGAGCAAAAAATGCCCTGCTGGGAAAAAAGAGGTGATAGATTACTATCAAGCTAAAAATAGTACAGCTATTATTTAAACCTTTCCCCGTAATATTATCCTAGAGTGGTGACAAAATGAGGGCAAGTACAGTTAGCGTATTGTTTCTTTTGTTTATATCTGGCTGCTCTACGCCTACAGGCAGGGTGAGCCTTGAGAGCGTACCTTCTGAGGCTGGCTCTCTATCGGTGTTTTTTTGCCCGCATGATGACTGCGAAGGAGCACTTCTTTCTGCTGTAAACTCTTCAAAGGAGTCTGTACATTGCGCTTTTTTTGACCTTGACCTGCCCAGCCTGATTACTTTGCTTGGCGATAAAAGCAAGAATATAGATGTCAAGCTGGTCATAGATGAACAGAACTATGGAGCCGTAATCGGTGAAAATGTAAAAAAGGATGACAGCAGCCAGTACTCACACAACAAGTTCTGTGTTATCGACGGAAAGATTGTAACAACAGGGAGCATGAACCCTACTAACAATGATGCTCATAAGAATAATAACAACCTGCTTGTGATAGGATCAAGGTATCTTGCAAGGAACCATGAGGATGAGTTCTCTGAACTGTGGGAGCTTAGGTTTGGCGAGGGGGAAAGAGTAAGGTATCCAGAGGCGTATCTTAATGGAATACATATCGAGAACTATTTCTGCCCTGAGGACAAATGCTCTGAGAAGATAATCGAGCGGCTGTCCAAGGCTGAGAAAAGCATTTATTTCATGCAATTTTCATTTACTGATGAGGGAATCGCTGATGCAATGCTATTTAATAAAAAAGCTGAAGTGATAGGGATATTTGAGAAAAGGGATTCAGCTGGCAAATATTCGCAGTACAAGCGGCTATCAGGCTTTGGGCTGGATGTTTTTACTGACAGTAATCCTTATAACATGCACAACAAGGTGTTTATTGTTGATAACCAGACAGTCATCACCGGCTCGATGAATCCTAGCTCTGCTGGCAACCATAAAAATGATGAGAATATTTTAATAATCGATGATGAATCCATAGCTCTGGAATATACTGCTGAGTTTTTTAGATTATTAAATAACGCAAGCGGAGGAGACTAAGATGGAATATTCATTTACAGCATGGGGACATAGGAACATCACAGGAAAGCATAGACGGACTCTTGAATTTACCCATGAGAGCGAGCTCAGCCTTGATGGAGACTGCATACTGGGGGTGAACGCAAATTTCAGCGTTTATGACCTCAAAGAGCTTTTGGCTGACAGCGAGAAGCTGAAGATGACAATCAGCGCCGATGAAGTCAGTGATGATATCACTTTTTTGCCGAACAAAGGTTTTGACGGCGAGCAGGAGATTGTGGTGCGTATGGGGGATTTTTCATCTGACCGCACCTTTGGGCTCAAGGCAGACAAGGCATGCGCTGATCTAAAAAATGAGCTTATCTTAAAATTAAAGAATCCTGAGCAGAAGATAATAATCTTAATCAGAGACATTTAAACGCCTTGTCTTTGGAACAAAGTTCAGGATCTTTCCTTTTGAGACCCTGCCGCAGCCAAGATAGTCGTCTTCTGATCTTATTATGACAAAGCCTTGGGTGTCTACCTCTTTTTCCAGGTCTTTTCCTTTAAGCCATTCTCTTGCTTCCTGCCTTGTTATCTCTATCACATTCCTTTTTGCTAATGGGCCGATCATCTGAGAGCCTTCTATCGAAAGTCTTGCTTCGTCATTCCTTTGCTCAGCGATGTATAGGCCGACAGAATTCAGCCTAAGCTTGCTGAAATCTATTGCCGCTAAATCTTTGTTTACGATGTATATCTTATTTTTATTGTTGATAAAAAAGATATAGTCAAGCTTTTCTTCAAAGCCAAACTGGCCTTTTAACATTTCAAGAAAATGCTTCTTGTCTTTTCTGTCAAGAACCGCCAGGTTACGAAACACTTTGTAATTATTTCGCCGGTGCCTCTTAGGCAGTTCTTGAGCAGAAACCTTATTAAAATCTGAATTTCCGGTTTCTGACATGTCTAGAACTTTAAGGTTCATTCAAACACCCCAGACAGGATTTTCCTTTCTTTTTATCGCTGCTATCTCTTTTAGGATCTCCTTGTCTTCGTCTGACAGGTGTTTTTTTAGCTCTTTTAGCTTTCTAAACTGATCTTCTGGAATGCTTGAGTATAATGTTTCTCCCTCATTTATCTGCCTGCCAACCGTTACACCTTCCATGGAGACAGCGACCTGTTTTCCTTTCTCTGCCTTGCTTATGCTTTCCTGCTCCTGCTGGATGCTTTTTACTTCTGTTATCTCCTTGCCATCTTCTTTCATAAGGGGGGTTCCTACTTTCAGAGTTCCAGCAAGAACATCAACACCAACGACTGCCGGATTGTTTTGCCTGAAAACATAGCCTCTCATAATCTGGAATTTGCTTGGCATTATCAACTTGTGGAGATCCCCTTGCTCCTGCCTTGCCTTTTCATCCTGCTGCCACCTATCAAAGTCTTCAAGAAGCTTATAGATGACGTTGTTTTGGATTATCTTTACCTTGTCTGTCGATTGTTCTTGGGCTATGCTGAATGCAAGGATGACTGACTTTAGAGGATCTTTTTCATAGTTTGCCTCTGCATCAGATATATCTTTTTTGGTGATATTTCCCAGGGATGCTTTTTGAATTGGCACTTGCTTTTCTTTTAGGAGTTTGTCTAATGCCTCTAATGAGCCTAAGGTGTCTGCCTTTATGATTATGCCCTCTTTGTCTGTATGTATGAGGACTTCTTCTATCTCTTCTTTTATTTCCTGCTTTACTTTTTCTATCTCTTGGTCTTTTGCTGACCTTAACGGCATGCCTGCAAGGACTTCGTCTATGCCTGTTGCGGATATCTTGACGCCTGTTGCTGCGTAAACTTCCTGCATAGGAGAAAATTTGCTTTTTTTGTCTCTCATCTCTTTTAGAGGAAGGGGCTCAAACAAGCCTTTTACTTTTGTGACTATCGGCTCTGTCAGAGTTCCTATGATTATGGTATCGCCTTTTTTTAGGCTGCCATCGTAAAGGATGACATCCATCGATTTTCCAAGGCCTTTTTCTTCCTTTACCTCGAGAATTGTGCCTTTTGCATTTGCACTTGTGTCAAGCTTCAGGGTCTTTTCCAGAAATTTTTGGGCCAGTCCAGAGAGTATCATCAAAAGCTCTGGAATACCCTCTCCTGTCTTTGCTGATGTTGGGATGATTGCAATGCGCTTTGTGAAATCATCAACCCTATCAAAGCGCTCGGAATCAAAACCCATCTCTGCAAGCTTTCCAACTATTTCATACAGTTTTGTGTCTAATACGTGTTGGAGATTCTGGCTTTGGCCTGCAATACTTTGGAGTAGCGGCTTTTCTGATGATTGCCAACCAGGAACAAGATCTATCTTGTTTGCTGCAATGACAAAAGGAGTCTTGTATTGCTTTAGGATCTCAATCGATTCTACAGTCTGGGGTTTTAGCCCTTCATTGATGTCAATAACCAGGATCGCAATATCTGCCAGGTTTCCGCCCCTTTTTCTTAGGCTCGTAAATCCTGCATGGCCTGGAGTGTCGATAAACAACAGACCCGGAATGGTAAAGTTCATCTTTAATGTTTCTAAGAGCTTTCCGCAGATCCTTTTAATGATCTCTAAGGGGATGATCGATGCTCCTATAGCTTGAGTTATGCCTCCTGCTTCTCCTCTTGCTATAGCGCTGCCTCTGATCCTGTCTAAGATACTTGTCTTTCCGTGATCAACGTGCGCCAAAACAACACATAGAGGACTTCTTATCGCCATTCCTGAAACTAATTTATTATGCTTTTTAAACGTTATGATTGGGCTGCTAATCATATCGTCCGCAACTGGAGACAATAAAAGTTTATATAGTTAAATGGTTAAGGAACGATTACTAAAAGGGTGATATTATGAAATGGTTGGCATTGTTTTTGCTAGGTCTTTTTGTGGTGAGCCCAATTCTTGGAAGGTACTATATCCAGCAGCCTCTTAAGGTAGGCCAGAGCAGTGTTGCTTACTTTACTGTCCGTAATGATATGAGGTATGATATCAATGATGCAAAGGTTGAACTTTATATCTATTCCCTGGGGCTTTCTTTTAGGTCAATAGAGAAAGACATCCCTGGAAAAGACCATGCTCTCTTTAGGATGGGGATATCTGTTCCACGATGGGTAGAGCCAGGAGAGTATTTTTCTAGGATAACTGTAGGCAATGACAGGAAGAAGGATGTGGAGTATAGTTATTTGAGGATTGTCTGAGGGATCTGCATGAGATATGACCAAAGAAGAGCAAGTTATTTGCAGTATGCTGTCCATACAATTCCTAGGGCTCAAAAATCAGAATGCTTGGGACTTGAGAAATCGCTTATAGAAAAGAACAACTTTGTACTAATGGGAGATCATTATGGCCATCCTGACCCAAGATACCCATTCGTAGTCACTTTGTCAAGAAGCAACAAAAACAAAGGTTATTTCTATTCGGGTTACCTTGTCGGTAAAGGTCTTGAGGATAAAGTTGATGCTATGAAAGAAGCTGTAAATAATGCAGTCGGAAATACTACTGAGCGGCACGTAAATGATATACAATATGTCGGGGGATGCTTGCTGATTAGATATGCACTAAGTTTCACAGAGAAAGAAATGCAAGAGAAAGAAAAAATCAATGATATTTCTACTGAAATACATGGAAAGGTTAACCAAGCCCTTGGTAAATTTGCAAAGGTTATGATGAAAAATATCGATCCTGAAAAAGTGTACCATGCATTTAAAAGAGGTGGCTAGACTCTACAAAAAGCATAAAAAAATTATCCTTTCTGCCTTTCTAGGACAGTCGGCAACAGATACGCCTTTTCATAATAAAGCCCGCTTTGCGAGAGCCTTGCTATCTCAGGAAGAGATGTCTTTCCTGCAAGCACAAGCTCAAGGCCGTTCTGCATCAGTGTTTTTGCCCCTTTCTTTTGTGCAGCCTGCCTGTATCTTGATGTGTACTTCTCCCCGGCTGCGACCATATCCCTTGCTTCCTCATCAAGCACCCATAGCTCAGGAACAGCAATTCTTCCATAATATCCTGTGCCGTGGCATCTTTTGCAATCTATGTCTCCTGGCCTGTATAATACAAGAGGATGGCTTAATTGTGTCCTGAATATCTCTTCAATCTGGGCTGTTGCGTCATAATCTTTTTTGCAATCTGTACAAAGGAGCCTTGCAAGACGCTGTGAAAGTACAGCGCTAAGGGATGACACTACATAAGTAGGCGCAATACCCAGTTCAAATACCCTTGTTAAAGTATCATATGCGCTGTTCGTATGCACTGTGCTGAATACAAAGTGGCCTGTCTCTGCAGCTGAAAATAGAAGTTTTGCTGTCTCTTCATCCCTTGTCTCTCCAACAAGTATGACATTTGGATCTTGCCTGAGATAATGCCTCATCACTTTTTCAAATGTCCATCCTCTTTCTTTGTTTACCTGGCTTTGGTTTAATCCAGGGATAAATGCTTCTATCGGATCCTCGATTGTAAGAATGTTTCTCTCAGGCTTGTTTAGGTGATCTAATATCGAATAAAGCGTTGTTGTCTTGCCTGAACCAGTAGGCCCTGTGACCAGCATCAACCCCTGAGATGCGGAGATGACACTATAGATTTGTCTAACAACTTCTGGCGGAAATCCAAGCTCGCCAAGAGTGTGCCTTCCTATCTCTGCTTCATGAAGCCTTAGCGCAAGACAATCCACTTCCTTTGTCGCTGCGTCGCATTTGACAGGCACTGTCGAAAGCCTGAGCGAATAGTCCTTTAGGTTTGGAAAAAGTTCAACTATCTGAGGCTTGAAGGTTATCACTCCATCCTGTGGATCAAGAGGATCATAAGATTTGACCTCTGCCATAGTCTTTATCGCTGATGTGACCCTTCTCATCAGGTCAGGCTCTATGGAATCGTCATAAACGACAAGATGCCCGTCTATCCTATATCTTATCCTTGTATTATCAGTTCCGACCCTTTCAAAATGTATGTCTGTCGCTCTCTTTGCAACAGCAGTCGAGACTATCTTGTAGATGAGCTTATGGATTGGGTCTAACTGGACGAGAGGCTTCTTTACCTCTGTCCTAGGGGCTGGTTCGACCGGCCCTCCCTGAACTGCCTGATAGACAGCTTGATATTCCTCGCGTTTAAGCAGGATAAGTCGTGCGTTATCGTAATTAAATCTTGAGTCCCTTGCAAAAAGATTATCCTCTAAGTTGACGATAATATTGCTGGACGATCGGGTAGTGCCAGCACTTTTCCCTTCATACATCACAGCAAAGTAATACCTTCCCTCGAAATCAATAAGGGGAATGATATCCAGCTCAAGGAGATGGTATACTAGCTTGTCAGGCACTTGCAGCGGATGGGCTTTATATGCCTCTATGACAAGATCAAGCGTTTTATACTGCTTGCTTCCGATGGCAGCGCTTTTTATGCACTTTTTATGCGTCCTAAGCTCTGCGATGAGCTCATCAAGGCTTGCATCAACAGAAGGCTGTCCAAAGTCCCAGTCTTCGCCCATAAGATATCACCTCATAAGCTAATAAGCGCTTTATATCTAGATATAGCTGAGCCATATACTATATATGAGGTATTTGCAATATATGGGAAAGAAAGATCACATATGCTTTCCGTTGAGGCATATTTTATACTTTTTCTGCCTGAATTGGGCAAACATTTTTATCTTATCTATTATTTTTTAAAGCTATGTATAAACTTATGCAGGAAGGGATGGCTAAACTCAAAGTGCCTGTCGTCAAGATAGTCAGCAAACAGATGCCTGTTTTTTATAATCCTGTGATGAAGTTCAATAGAGATGTTACAGTATTGCTCTTGAATACAATAGATAAATGGAATATGAACATCGCTGATCCTCTTGCTGGTTCGGGGGTGAGAAGTGTCAGGCTGCTTTTAGAGCTGAAGACAGGTAAGATTTCCTCACTTGGTGTCAACGATCATTCTTCAAATGCCTGCTCAAAAATTAAGGAGAGCTTAAAACTGAATAAGGTGAAAAGCAAAAATGCCACTGTCAGTAATTGCGATGCAAACTTATTCCTGCTGAATTCAAACGGCTTTGACTTTATAGATGTCGATCCGTTTGGAACTCCAAACCCTTTTTTAGACTGCGCTGTAAAAAGGATAAGCAGGGAAGGTATACTTGCTGTGACTGCGACAGATACCTCTGCGCTTTCAGGGACCTATCCTAAATCATGCCTTCGAAAGTATTGGGCAAAGCCTGTCCGCAGCGAACTTATGCATGAGATCGGGCTTAGGATCTTGATAAGGAAAGTGCAGCTCATAGGAGTTCAATACGACAAAGCGCTTTTTCCAATATTTTCCTTCTCTAAAGACCATTATATGAGGGTTTTCTTTAGATGTGATAAGAGCAAAGAAGAGACTGATAATGTTTTAAGGCAGCATGGGCTTTTTTTGGATGCCGGTCCTATGTGGCTTGGAAAATTATGGGATGAAAAACTGGCCGATAAAATGGCCAAGGAAAATACAGTTAATGAGAATGCGAAGATACTGCGGATAATCGCTGAGGAATCTCTTATCGATACTGTCGGTTTTTATGACTTGCATAAAATCGCTAAGAAGGAAAAGATAGAGATACCTCGTAAGCTTGAGCTTTTGGAAAAGCTGAGGAAGAAAGGATATCTTGCTTCTGAGACGCATTTTTCTGGGACTGGGATAAGGTCGGATATAAGAATTGGAGAATTGCTGGATCTCTTAATAATAACTATCCAATAGCCCTTCTTACATCGCTGATCTCAGCAGAATTAACGCCAGGTATCTTTGCGATGCCTTCTGCGACAGGGTCAGGGCTTCCTTTCTTTTCGTCCATAACAAAGATAATGTTCAAAGATTTAAGGCCGAATGCGACTGGAATTTGTGAAGATTTGGTCTCGCCTTTGCCTGCGATGGACTCTATAACCTTTTTTGCCTCTGAATCTATAGAATTTAAGTCTATATCAGGTGACTCTGGCATTATCCTGACGGTAACAACTGCATTTGCCATCTCTAGTTTGGGCCTTCGAAATTGCACTCAGCACAGGTATACTTTGTTCCTACGTCCCTGCAGTGGTTGCATCTTATTATCGTTGTCTTGCCACAGCTTGGGCATGCAAACCTTGTCGAGCCTTCAAGATTTGTAATAATCGACTTGCATGAACTGCATTTTAGCTTTTCCATAATGTTTTGGATTCTATCCTTGTTTAAAAACCTTTTGCTTTGATTATTTGATTTATCAGAAAACTCTAACAAGAGCTATTTTGCTTCAATTATCCTGTTCTCACTGTCAACAGTAAACACTTTTCCAAGAAACTGCTCGCAGGTATATATATTTGTCAAAGTATGATTCGATATCTCTGAGACTTTTATCTTTCCTTTTGCCAGTGCAATATAAGGGATCAGATTATCTGCCAGATGGGAATCTACCGGCGCTTTGCTTTCTATGCCTTTTATCAGCTTTTCTGCTGCAATCTTACCCACCTCTTCTGCACGCTTTCCTCTTTCTCCAAGCGAGTCTGCGCCGAGAATAATGGGATTTTTTATGTCGATGTCACCTGGGTCTTTTGAGAATACTGACCACAGTGTGATGCCTGAGCCAGTTGAAAGAGTGTCTGAATATTCTGTCCTTATCTGGATAGGGCAGTTTAACTTTGTCAGAAGAAGCTTTGCCTGCCTTGCCTGCCTTTCTGCAACTTCTGCTTTTTGCAGGTCAAGGGATGCATGAGAGATCCCTTTTATCTGGATTAGGTTATATTGCTGGTCGAGGTTTATCTTCGGCGCTTCGCTTATATTTTCCATGCCATATTCTGACTTGATCTTAATCTCCACTTTGCCTGCGCCTTTGGGATAGTATCCTCTCTTTTGAAGACTTGTCTCTATCTCTGCATACCTTCTTAGCTGCGGAAGGATAACATTGTTCAGATAATCAAACTGAGGGCTCCAAATCACATCGGTCCCTCCTGTGAGCTTAAGCCTTATTTTTCCTTTTGAGAAAGTGCTTGCTATAAGGAGGGATTGCAGTAATAGTGAGATAGAGCCTGCTGTTCCGATATCTATCGACAAGGTTTGGGGCTTTATCTTTCCTGGTGCGAACGTAATTGCGGTTGAACCTAAGGCTGCGCCTTCTGCTTTTGCACCGCATAGCTCTTCAAATGCCTTAATCCCAAAGAGATGCTGGTTTTTTAGGCCTGGCTCTCGCCTTCCTTTACGGATGTCTTTTACCTCAAATGGCCTTCCTGTCAGTGCTGATAGACCAAGAGCTGTCCTGATTATCTGACCTCCTCCTTCAAGAAATGCGCCGTCTAAACTTATCATAAACAAAAGAAAAAGAAAAAGGTTATATTAAACTTACCAATTGACCTGGTCTAGCTCTGTTTCGATGTTTTCTGGCGGAGCTATCTCCTGGTTAAGCGAGTTTATCTCTTCTACGCCCAAATCTGAGGATGCTTTTTGCTCAGTTGGAGCCACTGTACCTGCAGGCGCAGCTGCTTGTTGCTGGCAGCCTGCCAAAACGATAAAAACCAAGGCCATAAAGGCCAATTTTCTCAGCATTTTCTTGCCTCCTTTCTAATTTTGTCTCCCTTCCCAGGTCATTTTCCTGGAAAGGAGATTTTTAAAGTTTGTTGTTTTATGCCTCTGCCAGTTCCTGTGCTGCATCTTCAGGGGCGTCAATCTCGCCGCCATCTGATTTTATCTTCTGGATGACTTCCTTTAGGACCTTTTGAGCTTCCTGAAGCGACTTTTGGGCTTCTTTCATGAATCCATTGCCTTCGCCAGCTAGGTCTTTTGCTTTCTCTGCGTCGGCTTCATTTATAGCCTGCTTAAACTTGCCAAGCGCAGTCTCATAGCTTATCCTTGCAGATTCTATCTTTGCATTAAATCTATCGATTACCGGCTGGATATCTGTTGTGTTTTGCCCCTGCTCTTCCATCCTCTCAAGGACCCTTTCAAGCTTGACTTCAAGCTGCTTTGACTTTAC
>DASRUK010000049.1:0-4136 GCA_035655475.1 Candidatus Nanoarchaeia archaeon | reverse complement strand
TGAGGCTATAATTTGTATATTTATTTGGCAGGTCGACCTTTGCCACTTTTGAGATCCTTTCTTTATCCGTCTCAATGTATAACTTTACGCTGCTTTTTGTGGTGTTTGCCTTATAGACAAAGAAGTTTACCCTTATGAGGTCACCGAATTGCGCTTCCCCATTGCTGTCTAGGTCATCTATAGATATTATCTTCATGGCCGATTGAGGTCCAATCTCTTTTCTCTCGTTTCCTTTTGCAGGGGTTGGAAAAGCATAGCGCCAGGTATCTCCAAATAAAGACCAGGAAAGAGACTCCTCACTTGATGCATAAGACACTGTGTCTATCAGGTTTCCAAAAGGATCATAAAGACTTATCTCCTCATAACCTTCATTGTTCAGGAAATAACTGTTTGTAAACACTGCAATACAGCTGTCATTTACATTTGTGCTTGGTGAACTTGAGGTGTCTGCGATATAAACTGCTCTCCCGCTTAGATCTTCAAGATAATAGCCCCTAAGGCTTGCTTGCGTTATTGAGCAGAGCTCGACAAACTCTCCATCTGGGGCAGGCTCTTTGTCATCTCCTTGGGGATTGGGCAAGAACTCATTTATCTTGATGCCTTTTGGATAATCAAACTCCCTGCTGTTTCTTTTGCCAGGGGTCCCTCCCTGATAGAGGCTGCATGCATAGGTGCTGTTAAAATATTCTATGGAATAACCTTCTTCACATGGGTCATGGTATGAGAGGTTTGCTAGCAAGGTACCATTTGCATAAATATAGATAGAATCTTCCTTATTAAGCCCATTACCTATGGCAGAACCAACTGAATAGACAGTTACATTTAATCCTGTGAAATTAAACCCTTCTTCTGCTATCAGGCAAAATGTGGAGTTGGCCAAATTTAAAAGAGCAAGAGAATCATTTGATGATGAATCACCTGCTGTGAAGGCTGATAGGTCAAGTGAAGCTTCATCATAGAGCTCGATATATTCTTTATTGTTATCTGAGCCTTCGGGATCGTACATCACTTCGCTGATATAGATAGAGTAAGTTGGTGAAATAAACAGTAATAAAGCTGCCAAACAATGAAATAATCGATTAATTTTAACCGCCCAATCTTGGCGGGTAAGAGAATTATTTAAATGTTTGTCTTAGCCGAGCTTTATATCTTTTGCGACTGCGATAATGTCTTTTTCAATAGCCGGGAGCGAGTCTACCAACAGCAGGCGCACTGTCTGCTTATCCCCCTCAAAGTAAATCCTAACCTTGTCGGTCCTTTTTACAAAGTCACCTGGATTTATGACAATCTCAGGGATTATAACCTTGTTTGGCTCTGATTTTTTTGCTTTCAATGTCCACTCATCATAGGTTTTTACTTCAAGTTTTGGAACTATCGGAGCCTTGCCTTGATTGATTATTGTGTATTCCACAGCTGTAACAAAGCCTCCTTGCGCGCCGTCATCTTCAAACTGGATGCTGCCTATAGCCAAAGTAATACCATCGACCACTCCACTAGGCAGGGCACTGACATTAGGCAAAAAAAACTTACAATCATCCAAATCTTCAACGGTCTCTCCATGAGGGCATCTATAGACTGTCTTTGTTGTCTGTTCTATCTTTGTCTTGATGGGGCAAAGATTGCAGTCAGGCTTGCTTTCAAGGTATACTGGCTCACAATCAACGGGCTCCAAAACCACATCTCCAACCGGTAATTCTTCAGGCTCAAAATATTCAAATGAAGCTACTGAAATAAAGATAATCACTGCAAGGAGCAGAAAGTTCATCGGTATTGAGGCAGTCAATATCACCTTGGAAACCCTAAAAATCTTTCTTGCAACACTTTTTATCTTTAGAAGGGCAACGCTTGGCATAGGAATTTATGATAAAAGGTCCTATAAATATTTTTTTATTTTGGCGGTTCTTTCATAGAGCAAAGGCTTGCTCTGTTACTATTTGCTAATGCTACACAAAGTTTTAATAATGCTGTTTTAAATTTTCAATCAAGGGGTGGAAAATGGGATTACTAAAATTCAAAAAGAGGAAAGAAAGTTTTCCAAGTTTTGCAGACCTAGACATACCGCCTGAGCCTCCAAAGATGCTCCGGCAGACTTTTGAAGAACAGCCTACAATACCAGAACTTCCAAAGGATGATTTTGAGCTGCCTGAGCTCCCTCCTTTAGACGATAACATGCTGTCAGACCTTCCCCCACCTCCAGAGATTAAAAAGGAGAAAAAAGGATTCTTCTCATTCCTAAAGACAAAAAAAGCACCTGCTGACCTTGAGCTGCCGGAGCTTCCAGCGCTTGAAAAGATACCTTCTATAAAGATGGAGGAGCCTGAGGAAGCGCCTGAACCAGCAGAGGTTGAAGAGCAAGAGACGCAGACTCCTGCGCCTGCCCAGCAGGCTAACGTGACCTTAAAGAGGTTTATCAAGCTTGAGGATTTCAGGAACATACAGGATGAGATAGCAAATGCCAAGGCAATACTTAGAGGGTCAGACGAGCTATTCTCAAAGCTTGAAGAGCTGGGGGCTCTTGAAGATAAGAGCTTTTCAGATTTAAGCGGCAACCTTAGGGATGTTCACAACAAGATAATGTTTGCAGACAAATCATTATTCAAAGAGGTGTAAAAAATGGCAGAAGCCCAGGTTTTTGTTAAAATCGATGAATATAAGGATGTATTAAGAACCATTGGCCTGATAAAGAGCAGGATAAATGACGCCAAGAATACACTCCAAAAAGTAAAGGAGCTTAAAAGCCAGGAAGATTCTGAGCTTGAATCGTGGGATGGAAAACTAAAGGAGATAGAGTCAAAAATAGACAGGATAGACCAAACACTATTTGAACCGATGTGAAAATGAAAAAAGAAGAAACCCCGTTATTTGTCGGGATCACCGGGAAGAATGAGCTTAGAAAAAGCATGCTTGAATCCTCCAAGGGAATCCTGGAACTTATGAAGGAACAGGAAAAATCCAAAGAAACAAGACTTGAGAAAGCGCGGATTGTATCCACATTAAAGTCAGAGATAAGGGAAGTCACCAAGCTGATAAACGCCCTTAGGGCTGGAATACCTCGAGTGAATGGAAGCGGCGGCTGCAAGGCCGAGCAGAGGAAAGTGGAAGAAAAGCCCAGGCCAGCAAAGATAGAGAACGCCGATAGGACCGAGATAGAGAAGCTTGAAGATGAGCTTGCTGAGATAGAAAGCAGGCTAAATAGCATGGCTTAATAACATTTTTATAGAATTTCTCTTTTCTTTTAAATTATTGCGAGGATGCCGGAGCGGCCAAACGGGATAGACTCAAGGCATTTGAGTGTTGAGTGCTCGAAAGAGTGCGGTGAAAGAATCATTTGTAAGTCATCTATTGGCTTAGTGCCTACGGGGGTTCGAATCCTCCTCCTCGCATTTTAATTTAGACAGTTTTTGCCGTTGCACTAATGCATTTATTTCTTTCATAATCATAGGATATATTGGAACATATTGACAGATCATGGGTTACGCCGGCAACGCAAATATCCTTGTTATATTGGTTATCCTTAATATTCTCACAGATAGCAGCATCACCTCTCTCCATAGCTAACGCCGCTAGACATTCATTTTTATCAAACGCATAATCGCATTTCCACACACCCTTATTTACAAAAGGAATATAATAAAACATTAATGGCCCAAAGAAGAAAATAACAAAAATTGAAGTATAAGCAATAACTTTTACTTCTCTTTTTTTTAACTTAATCATTGAAACGAGTGCTGAGATGGCAACGAGAACGATGAGCAACGACCTAACAGACCAGTCACTAAAAATAAAGCCAAATAGTGTAAACCACGCTTTATGATAATTTACTTTAAAGGAGACGCTAAATAAGGTTATCGCAAGACCAAGGAAAATACATCCGCTTTTCTCTTTGAAAGATTTTTGTACAATATGTTGGAAACTATCTTGTAAAAGCAGACAAATGGGATCATTGCTAAGAATAGAACAGAAACCACCGAAGCCAAAATGAAGACAAGAAATAATAAATAACCTTCTTCGCCAAGCATATTCTTGCACCAGACACATGTTTATAAAAATCTATCTGCCATTTGTATAACGGTAAAGTCCCATGGGCTTTGCGCACAAATTATCCCTGAATCCTGTTAAAATATGATAGTCTTGCC
>DASRUK010000048.1:0-13504 GCA_035655475.1 Candidatus Nanoarchaeia archaeon | reverse complement strand
ATCTTTCAAGCATACAATAATTTCATTGAACCTTACAAGGAGCACAAAACTCCTTGTATGATTGAAGGGATAACTTCAAAAATATGGGATTGGGAAGATATCTTTATGAATTTTTATCAGTCATCTTAGTAGTCATACTCTAATCCCGATGCCTATTTAAATATTACTTAGAAGTAGTGATTTATTTATCGGTATAAACAGACTAACCAGCCTTTGCGGCACCTGGTTTCGCATCTTTTTCATTTCCATCCTTCTTTTTACCTGAAGCATATGAAAAAAGCTTGTTCAAGCCTGAACTTGCATATTTAAAGACCTTATTGCCTGCAATAGCCC
This sequence comes from Candidatus Nanoarchaeia archaeon, assembly GCA_035655475.1. Classification (GTDB taxonomy): domain Archaea; phylum Nanobdellota; class Nanobdellia; order Woesearchaeales; family JACPBV01; genus DASRUK01. Next base: position 13,171 of record DASRUK010000048.1, on the reverse strand, counting down.
CCGCAACCCCTCCTATCAAGGTGCCGATATATTGCACAGCTTTCCCATAATAAGCAAGCAGACTATAAGCATGAAAACCAGAATAGAACCCGAACGCTGCCCCTGCAAGGAGTCCAAGTCCGCCTGCCATACCGCTGACTTTGTCTTCAAGCCCCATTTTTGCTAAAAATCGGCAGTTATTTTTAAAGGTATAGTAACAATAAAAACATAAGGGCTCTTATAAGAAAAGTTGGCTAAAGGTGCTTACCTCTTTACCTTTAACTCACTTATTTTTTGACCAATCGATCATTAGATTTATAGTTTTACCGTCAATAAACCCCTAGCTAACTCTTTTACCACTAAGCAGTTTAGAGAAATATTTAAATATCAGCTTCAATCAAATAAATTTAAAAATTTTAGAATTTTGAGTTTTTTGGCGAAAACTCAAATTCGAATGTGTGTGTTTTCAAATGTGCTTTTTGGCGAAAGCAAATTTCGTGTTAATTTAATCTCTCTTAGTTAACAATTCATTGGCGTGAATGATTAACTTTTTCTAAGAAGTATTTAGAATCAACCTAGATATAAATATTTCGGTACTCAAAAATACAGTTTGGAGTATCTAACCACAAAAGGGGGCTGTGAAAATGGACTTGACAAGTAAAGAGAACCTGGGGTTGGAAGTTGGCCAGGCAAACATAAAGGTATTTGGCGTGGGTGGAGCAGGCAACAACATGGTTGGCTGGTTATACTCTAAAGGCATTAAGGGCGCAGAGATTATTGGAGCTAATACTGATAAACAGCATTTGGACATAATAAATGCTGATCGCAAGATATTGCTGGGAAGAGGAGTGACAAGAGGACTTGGCTGTGGCGGTTTTCCTGAAAGGGGAAAAGAATCCGCACAGGAATCATTGCAGGAAGTAAAAGAGGTATTGAAAGGCTCTGACATGGTATTTGTTTGTGCAGGAATGGGCGGAGGCACAGGAACAGGTGCAGCACCAGTAGTGGCACAGGTTGCAAAAGACTCAGGAGCGATAGTTATCGGCACAGTCACTATGCCATTCAGGATTGAAAGGGCAAGGATCGACAGGGCAGAATTTGGCCTTCAGCAGCTAAGGCAGGTATCAGACACAGTTATTGTCATAGACAACAACAGGTTGGTTACGATTGCAGGAAACCTGCCGATACAGCAGGCATTTGCAGTGGCAAACGAGCTTGTATCAACAATGATCAAAGGAATAGTTGAGATAATTGCGATCCCAAGCTTGGTCAACCTGGATTATGCCGATGTAAAAGCAATAATGACAAACGGCGGAGTTGCAGCGATTGGCGTTGGTACTTCAGACACCACCAATAAGGTTGAAGAGGCGGTCAGAGGAGCTCTTGCAAATCCCTTGCTTGACATCAGCTATAAGGGTGCTACAGGTGCACTTATCCACATAACAGGCGGCCCAGATATGACACTCGATGAGATAAACAAGGCAGGAGAGCTTGTCACAGAATCCCTTGACGCAGATGCAAACGTCATCTGGGGAGCAAGGGTTGAAGAGACCATGAAAGGCAAGCTTACAGTGATGTCGATCATCACAGGTGTGAAATCACCTTGGATACTGGGAAAGGTAGATTATTCAAGGCCGTCAGCGCATTCACAGCGCATCACAGAAGAGCTAGGCATAGAACTAGTTTAGTTCATATTCACCCCTTTAGTCTTTGTGGTGAGAAAGTTCTTTTGCCTTCATTTAAAAACCACCCCCAACGTTTTGTGAAGGCAATTTTTTTTCTTTTTTTTAAAAATACAGAGGCATTTGTTGTTTTGATAATGTTTAAATAGCAGTCTACTTTCTAAGCAGGTATGGCTCTATACTTCATCGGCCTTGGCCTTGGTGATGAAAAAGACATCACTCTCAAAGGTTTGGAAGCCATAGAAAAAGCAGACAAGGTTTACCTTGAAAACTATACTTCAAGGCTCTCGGGTGCGACCAGGGAAGGCCTAGAAAAATTCTACAAGAAAAAGATTATACTAGCAGACAGGGAGATGGTCGAAAGCAAGGCAGATGAGACCATCCTTAAGGATGCAAAACACCATAATGTTGCCTTCCTGGCGATTGGCGATCCTTTCTCAGCGACAACCCATGTAAGCCTTAAGCTTAGGGCAGATGAGCTTAAGATAAAAACAATAGTCATAGCAAACTCTTCAATAATCAACTCAGTAGGCATAACCGGCCTTGACCTGTACAAGTTTGGAAGGATTACAACAATCCCTTTCCAAAACGAGAACATAACTTCACCTTACGAGGTCGTACAAAACAACCTTAAAAACAACATGCATACCTTGGTCCTTCTTGACCTTGATCCTTCAAATGAAAAGTTCATGACCGTAAGCCAGGCCATCTCATATCTCCTAAGGGTAGGCATGTCAAAAAACCAATTATGTATAGGCTGTGCAGGCATAGGCAGTGATGACCCTCAGATAAAGGCAGCAAAAGCCATTGACCTGGAAAAGAAGAAGTTCACCAAATACCCTCAGTGCATCATTGTCGTAAGCAAGCTTCACTTCATGGAAGAAGAGGCGCTGAAGAAGTACTATTAGTTCTTGCTAACAATGGACGAAAACACGAGTGTAGAGGGAAAAACCCTACGGAGTGGGGTTTTTACCTTTACGAGTAGGGCATGCGTAGCATGACCGTGTTTGAGTCCATTATTGTTAGCTTTATTAAAAATAACTTATTGAAGAAACTTTTATAAACAAAATACCTTTCTCCAAAGAGAGACAGCCCCGTAGTGTAGAATAGTAAAACTATGCACGATGGTCAATCATTTCGGCTTTTGGAGCCGAAGACGGCAGTTCGAATCTGCCCGGGGCTATATTTTATTACCATTAATTGTAAATGACCGCATTACCCCGGAGGTCTCGGAACCTAGGTTCTGAGGTGGGCAATCTGCCCGGGGCTATTTTATTATGACACCCCAAATAAGTAAACCAATCGGTGATTATGGTCACCCCAATTTATCAAGCTCTTTTTTTAAAAATAATCCCATGCAGGTTTTCTCAGTACCCATGTTGTGCTATAATATGATTCTTAATCCTGAAATTGAGGCAAAATCTATAAAGCAAATTTATCATTCTCTGCTTCCATCTAGGAAGGAAAAAATACAAAAAGAAAGGAAAAAGATGGAGGAAGCGATAGATTCCACTGGGCTGTTGGAAATTTTAAATGCGGGAATAGACCCAATTAATGAGAATAAACCTTTATGGGACTGTTATCACTATCTAAAGGAAGAGTATCCTGATAACAGTTACAGCCCAGGGCCTTTACTTGCTTTATCCCTCTTAGCAAATCATGGTGAAATTTAATGCTAAGCCAAAAAGAAATCCAGAAAATTGCAAGTATCCTAGCAAAGAAATTTCCAACAGTCCTCTCAATTATCCAATTTGGCTCCTCTGTCAGTGGAGACTTTACAAAATTCAGCGACACTGATATTGCAGTAATAATCAAGGACAAAAAAAGCGAAAAAAAGGTCAGGGATTTTTGCTTCAGCTGCCATTCAGCCTTTGAATTGCAAATCCACCTATTCTCAAGTGATAAGTTTATCAACGATTTAAAGAAAGGCATGCCTCTTGCTCTGAGCATTTTATACACAGGCAGGGCAATATATGGTAAAGAGCGTATTCAGAAGCTGAAAAGAAAGAATTACCTGCCAAACAATTTCACAAAAAGAGCATGCATGCTCAACTCTTTTGCAGCATTGAGTCTTGCTGTTTCTGACCTGACGAATGGCATGCTTGCAGATTCGCTGAATTCAGCTTATCATGCAGCCAGATCCTCAATTTGGGCTGTGCTCATGGACAGGGCCATAACCCCTCAAAATAAGGAAGCATTGCGCCTGATTGCAGATAAGAAAATCAAGCTGCTCTACAAAAGGATACTGGGATTCAGGGCTCATCCTCCAGATTACGGATATGACATTGCACTTAGCCAGGACATATACAAAAAAGGCAATATCAATGAGTATACACAGCTATTGGAGGATGCAACATATATTGTTAAAAAGAACTATCGCAAAATATTCAATAGGAACTTTATCGGACTCTTTGAGGTCCTTGAAATTCTTAATAAGAGATACAAATCGCCTTCTCATTATTCCATTTATCTTTTGGTTGACTGGGAAAAGGAAAAGCTGCTATATATGGTTTTCCTTTCCGTTAATAGCTCAAGGATATTTCTTAATATCGATGTAAACAGCGGCAAGGTTTGCAAAGCCAGGGGATAGATGCACTGGGGCGGCTTATGAATCAGAACCTTTATGTCAGGAGCAAAGAAACAATCCTTCGGAAAGAATTTTTTGGGGGTATTGCCTTTAACAAAAAGAAGGCCATCACCATAGAGTTGGATGAAGAGGGATTTTATCTGCTTTCAATCCTCGACAAGCCAATAACAATAAAGAATATAGCGCTAAAACTATCCAGCACATTTGGAAGGATCTTTTCTTTTAAGGAGATTCAATCAAATCTTGAGCTTCTGCAGCAGCAAGGGTTTATTGGCAATAAACCTTTTTCAAAGTCTAAAGGAGGACCCGACAATCTTCCACAACTCTCTTCGGGTTCCACTTTCCTATCAGCCCCTGAAACTGTCCATTTATCCATCACTGGCAAATGCAACTTACATTGTGCTTTCTGCTATGGAAAATCAGACACACCTGATCTTTCAACAGCTCAAATTTTCAGCCTAATAGATGAATTATCTTCAATGAGCGTGTTCCAGCTGGCTATTGGCGGCGGAGAGCCTTTCTTAAGAAAAGACATCTTTAAAATAATCAACTATTGCCGGCAAAAGAACATTGTTGTTAATCTTACCACAAATGGCGCTCTTCTCACTGACTTCACAGCTAGAAATATAAAAAACAAGGTAGGGCAGGTGAACTTGAGCTATAATGAAGATCCTACTGGTCAATTCAAACGAGCGTTAGATATACTGCTTAAAAATAAGATTAATACAGGGATAAACCTGTTAATTACAAAAGATATCCTTTCAAGGCTTTCTTTAGTAATTGAAGAAATGCTAAGCTATAAAATTGCCAAAATAATCATCCTCAGGCCAAAGCCCTGCCCTAACAAAAATTGGTATGAAAAGAATAGGCTGACAAAAAGTGAGCTGCTGGAGTTAAAGAGAATTTTAAATAAATACAGCCAAGGAATTAATGTTGACTGCTCCCTGACTTGTTTAATGCACGATATTTCTCCAGAGGAATTAAGAGAAAATGCTGTTTATGGGTGTGTTGCAGGAGCCAGGTTTTGTACAATAAGAAACAACGGCGATGTTTATCCTTGTTCCTTTTTCAGCACTGAGGAATTCTGCGCAGGAAATGTTGTTGATTCTGGTTTTGGAATTATATGGCAGAAGACACAAATATTTAAAAAGTTCAGGGAGATGAACAGGTATACTAAGGGAGGATGCGCTAGCTGTAGGATAAGGGATTATTGCAAAGGTTGCAGGAGCGTTATTTTAGAGGCAGAGCAGGATTTTTATAGTCAAGATAAGGAGTGCCCAAATGAAGATTCTTAGCCAAAGAAAAGGGTTTGATGGCGATCATAGTTCTGTCAGCTACGAGTTTATCAGCAATGATATATCAAAGGATGCAAAAGACTTTGCCAGAGAAAGCAGCCGCCATTTTAAGATTCATGACAAAAGGCTAAAAATACAGATATTCGGTGAACATTACTTGAATCAGGATATTCAGGACACACTGCTGGAAAAGTTGGGCATACCCTTGCTGATATATGAAGACTATGATTCTTGGAATTTCATTATTATGTTTGAATTTGATAAAAAATTAATGAAAGAGTTGGAAAATTTTGATGGTGTGGGTGAAGAGGATACAATTCATGTATCCAAAAAAGGCCAGAAAATAGAGCTGTGGATAACTGTACACATAAATTATGGCTGTTTTGACGAATCCCCCTTTGAGGACTTGGGGGATATGTTTATGAAAATTAGGAAAAAAATCCTTGAGTACGATTTTGAATCACTTCTGATACTAAAAAGGTATTGCAATGGGGAAAGCAAATTTAATGCTACCTCTGATCTTTATAAAAGATTGCAGTCTATTTTGAATGAAAACCGGCACTAATATAAAGCTTAGCAAAAGCGAATTATGCATCTTGTATAGGGCAATTAAGATAATGCAGTCTGGGGAAGCGCTGTTAGGCATTGACATCGACAGGAAAGTTGTTCCAGTCTTGGCTAAGGAGATCCTTAAATATATTGATGCAAAAACAGCCAAAAAAATAGACAAAGAGGCAGCCTTGTTGGTAAAAGCAGCAGAAGAAGCCAGCGAGGATTATAATGATTAATGGTGAGGGGATCACTTTGACAGAGGGCCAAAAAATTATAAGGGTGAGAAAAAATGAAGATAATCTCATTAAGAAAGGGATATGAGTGCGACCACAGTACAAGAGACTATGGATATATATCTGGGGTGAAGGTCTTCTATGATTACGGTACTTTTGACATGGAGTTTGCAGTTCCCTACGACACAGAGTTGTTTAAGCTTCTTAAGGTCAATAAGGATATTGATGCAGAAAAAAAGTTCAACAAGATGGTTATTAGCCTATACTTATATTGCGATGGCTTTAATGAAGATGAGGGCAAATATGTCGAGCTTGCTCTGGCAGTAAGAAAAGCCATAATAAACAAGAATCTGGAAGTAATTAAAATTATCAATGCATATCATGGCAGTAAGGATAGCTTCTCGAAAATGAAGGCAGAGACTACATTAGGCAAAAGGCTGCAGAAAGTTCTAACAGCCTGCTGGTAAGCTAGAGGTCGCATTGTCAGAAGAGAATTCGGATTCTCAACTACCTCAGTAAATGAGCAGCAAAAGGTTTTAAAGATTCCTGGCAGAGGCAGCAAGGCCAAAGTTTGAAGCAGAGCCTCCGCAATAATTACAAGGTTCTTCCTTTCCCTTAATCTCCTGTTCAATCACTTCCCAATAGAAATCAACAAATTTCTTAACCTCTGGATTTTCAGTATTTAGCTTATATAAGATAATCTTTGATATCTTTCTGGTAGCCACGACCCATTTATCCTCAGCAAGTTTCTTTACAAGAATTTTTACGCTGGAGTAACTTGCACCAGAATACCTGGATATTTCTTTAAGGGAATAATCTAGTTCAGAGTGCGTAATTAAAAAATCCAACACTTTGTTTTTCGGCGATTCTCCTTGTTTTTTTATAAAAATTGAAGTTATCATAAATACCATTATTAACAATATTGGTATACACACTAATATATAAATATTGATGCTCTTGTTAAGCAAAGGATTGTTTGCAGAAAGAAAAAAGAGCATGGATGGAAATACTATCTAAATATGGATCGTTATGATAAGATAAAGGAGATAATTAAGGAAACAGGTAAAGAATCGATTATTCCAGTATTGCTCATGTTATAAATCGACATCCTTATAAATAAACCTATAGTTCTAATCCATATCAAGAGATAAGCCGGTCTAAAGGCTTGCTTATACTGGCGACAAATATATTTCTTATTTGTCCCGAAGGTGAAAAAATGGCACGAAGATTTTCAAGAAGAAAAGGAAAAGCTGGCTCAAATAAGCCCATACATCCAGCGATACCCTCATGGGTAAGATATAAAGAAAAAGAAGTTGAGCTGTTGGTTACAAAGCTTGCAAAAGAAGGAAAAAGCCCTTCTCAGATAGGGATATTGTTAAGGGATATCTATGGCATTCCAAATTCAAGGCTTATCCTAAAGAAATCCATTACAGAGATGCTTGGGGAAAAAAAGCTTCTTGGAGAGATCCCAGAAGATCTGCTTTCGCTCATCAAAAAGCGGGCAGCAATTGGAAAGCACCTTGAGATGAACAAGAAGGATGAGACAGCAAAAAAAGGCGTTATCCTTGTTGAGGCAAAGATCAGGAACCTTTTAAGATACTACAAAAAGGTCGGCAAGATGCCCTCTGAGTGGAAGTATGACCCTAAGAGAGCAGGAATGTTTTCAGAATAAGCTGTATGACGTTGCCATAATTGGGGCTGGTCCAGCCGGCCTTATGGCAGCAAATACTTTTTCTTCTTCAGTTAACTTTATAATTCTTGACCCAAAAAAAGAGATAGGCCTTCCTCTAAGATGCGGCGAGGGAGTAAGGGAAAAGGAGTTTGAGCGATTATTTGGAAAAAGATCATATCCATTCATAAGAAACCATGTCCACAACCATGAAGTCAGGTATAATTCTCTAAAGCGCTCTTTCAAAGCAGACTACATCCAACTCGACCGTCCTGCATTCGAAAAATATCTTGGAAAAAACTTCAAAGGCAAACTTCTGTTAAACACCTCCTGTAAGGATATAATCATAAAAAAAGACCATGCCCTCGTCATCACAAGCAAAGGCACCATTAAGGCAAAGCTGGTGATTCTAGCCTACGGCCCAAACTTCAGGATACAAAAAAAGCTAAAGCTCCAAAAGAAGACCCCCACCTTATGCATAAACTATGGCGGCATATACAAAAACCATGGCTTTCCAACAGATAGGTTCTACGCATATTTCTTCGATAAATATTTTGGCTATCTCTGGGTTTTTCCAAAAGACAAAGCCACAGCAAACATCGGCTTTTGCACCATAGTTAAAGGTATAAACGTAAAGCAGGTTCTGGAAAAAGCATTAAAAGATATCAACCCGGGCTTAAAGCAGCTCTCATCCTACTCAGGCATCTTCCCATGCGACGGCCCCATAGAAAAAACTTATAGTAACCGGCTATTGGTCTGTGGAGACGCAGCAGGCCTTGTCTATGCCGGCACAGGGGAAGGGATATATTACGCGTTGGAATCAGGAAGGCTTGCAGGGCTCACAGCAAAAAATGCTTTAAAGAATAACCTTTTCAGCAAAGACTTTCTTAAAACCTACGAGACTGCATGGAAAAAAAGCTTTGGAAAGCAGATGACAGCAGGCATCGCATTCAGGGATCTTCAATACTTAGCTTTCAGGGCAAAAAAGATGAAAGAGCTTTTCAAAGCCCCGACAAATAAGGAGCTTAACATGCTCCTCAGCGGCAGGATTCCCTTAAGGGCAAGGATCCCCTGGTACATCTATAGGATCGCTAAGAAGTTATCCTCTTGATATATTCAACAATATCTTTGATAACTTCCTGAGGGGTTGATGCACCGGCGCTTACTCCAATATTCGTCTTGCCAAGAAACCATTCTCTCTGTACATCTTCTATCCTTTCTATCTGCTTTGTGTCAGTAATCCTGCTGCATATCAAAGCAAGCCTCTTCGTGTTTGCGCTGTCTTTGCCGCCAATCACTATCATAAGTTCAGACATGTGGGCAAGCTCTTCAGCGCTCCTTTGCCGAAGCTTTGTCGCTGAACAGATGGTATCGCTCACCAAACTATCAGGAAAACTCTTTTTCAGTTCATTGCCGATAAGATTAAAATTCCCTATCTCCTGCGTTGTCTGGGATACAAGGGCATAATTCCCGTCAGGGATATCCTTGATCTCTGAAATATCACTTATGACGATAGGGTTTGTAAGGTTCCCGACTATTCCCTTGACCTCAGTATGGTTTTTATCTCCAAATATTATGATTCTAGCTCCCTGCCTCTCAAGATCCTTTGTTATATTATGCACATTCTTTACTAGAGGGCATGTCGTATCGATTATTTCAAGCCCCTGCTCTCTTGCCTTCTCAATCACATTATCAGGAAGCCCATGTGCAGAGACGACAAGTATGCCGTCGCCAACGCCTTCTATACTGTCCACAAACCTGACTCCTTCTCTTTCCAAGCTTCCTATGACCTGAGGATTATGTATGAGCTTGCCTGCCACAAACACATTGCTTTTGTCCTTTATATCCTTGACCCTTTCTATCGCCTTCCTCACACCAAAGCAAAATCCACTCTCACCTGCCACTCTGACATTCATATGCTCCTCCCCGCATAAACAAAAGGATGCTCGCTAAAATCTTTGGATGCACTGATAGCATCTGCCCTGCTGTCAAATATCCCAAAAACAGTCGGCCCTTTGCCGGTTATCGAGGCACATAGCGCACCATTGTCTTTCATCTGAGTAATGATCTCCTTAACCTCTTCTTGCTGTATATGGATAAAATCATTATGCATATTCTCTATAACACTTCCTCCATCCCTCACTCTTGCACTAGTATGTTTTGCATTATATTTAACCTTGTCCAGCTCATCATACGCCCACTTTGTCGAAATTGAATAATCAGGCTTTACAATCAAAAAATTCAACTTAGGCATCTTCAAAGGAACTACCCTCTCTCCTTTGCCAGCGGCAAAAGAGGCCCCTCCATAGAGAAAAAAAGGAACATCAGCGCCAAGCTCAGCTCCAAGCAATGCAAGTTGTTCTAAAGAAAGCCCAAGCTCCCACTTTTTGTTAAGCACAGCAAGTGCAACAGCGCAATCACTGCTTCCTCCACCAAGGCCTGCCTGATGAGGGATTTTCTTCTCAACCATTATTTTGACCCCATCTCTAATCTTAAACCTCTCCTTAACTAATCTGGCCGCCTTTAACATTATATCATCAGTAAAAGGGCTGTCAACGATAACCTCGTCGCTATCGTTAAAGGTCAATTCATCAGCAAGGTCTATCTGCTGCATTATGGAATTGATCTCATGAAACCCGTCTTGTCTTCTGCCAAAAACATCAAGGCACAGGTTTAGTTTGGCATAAGCTTTCATACCTTTTCCCTTCTCAAGCTGACTATTGAAAAAACCTGCAGCCCCTTTCCCTTTCCAAAGTCGCTCAATTCTTCACCGCTTGTCGCACAAAACCCTACTTTATCCTTATCAATATCGCAAATTTGAGCTATCCTCTCCTTTATCTTGTCAGAGAATTCATCAAGCTTTGGCTTTGCACCTTCCACCATTATCCCTATGTTATTTATCTTTAGTCCTTTCTCTTTTACCATCTCGAGTGCAACTTGAAGATAAGCAGAGCTGTCTTTCATTCCTTTTTTGCACATAGGATCAGCATAGAATCCAATGCTTTTTCCACCGCAGGCAGAAGATAAGGCGTTAAACAAGCTGTGTAAAACAACATCTCCATCAGAGTTAGCGGCAAGCCCTTCTTCATTTGGAATTACCACTCCTCCAAGTACCAGCTCTTTTTCATCAGTAGAAAACTTATGGCTGTCCATCCCAAACCCTATCCTATCCGCCTCAAGTACGAGCTTTGCATTCTCCAGGTCAGAAGGTGTTGTTACCTTAAAATTGTCCTTCGAGCATTCGATTATCTTTACCTTATGCCCGCTTCTTTCGATGAGTTCTGCATCATCAGTTCCAATATACTCATCGTTGGATGCTTTCACAAGTGCCTTCACCAGGATCTTGTACTGTGCAGCCTGCGGAGTCTGCATCTGCCATAGCTTTTTTCGCTCAAGCGTTTTGACAACATAGCCTTCCAAATCAACCTCTTTTATAGTGTCTTTGGCCCGGATTGCAGCAGCGCAGGCCCCATCCTGTTTGGCACTATCTATCACTTCCTCGATTAGCTTATCGTCCACAAATGGATTTGCTCCGTTATGCACTAAAACAATATCATCAGCCTTGGCTTCCTTTATTGCCTTGATTCCATTAAATACACTGTCCTGCCTCTCCTCTCCCCCTTCAGCGATTATCACCTTGCTAAACTTGCTCTCTTTTACCAAGTGATTGATATCCACTATATCCTCTCTTCTTGCGACAAGGATGATCCTGTCGATTAAAGCAGAATTATTAAAAGGCAGTATTGAATGATATATGACAGGCTTGTCATCCAGCATCATCAGTATTTTGTTTACCCTGCTCTTCATCCTTTTTCCTTCTCCTGCTGCAACGATTATCGCATAGTTCATCCAATTATCCTTCTTTCTGTCTCATCCTTCACTTTCTGATCAACACTCATCAGTTCATCAAGGTTTGGTCTTTTAACAAAAGCCTGCTTCTCTATCATCTCTCTGATTATCAAGGGTATGTCTAAAAATCCTATCTTATCTTGTAAAAAATATTTGACGCAGACTTCATTTGCTGCATTCATCACAGCAGGCGCATTCCCTCCCATCACACCACAGTTATACGCCATAGGTAAACATGGGAATCTATCTACATCAGGCGCATAGAATGAAAGCATCTTTCCAGCCATGTTCAATAGCGGCAAAGACTCATTTGTAACTCTCTCACCAAACATCAGCGCAAATTGGATGGGTATCCTCATGTCAGGCTCTCCAAGTTGTGCAAGCACAGAGTTATCTGAAAACTCTACAAAGCTATGCACTATGCTTTGCGGATGGATAACAACATCTATCTTTGAATAATCTGTTCCATACAGGTGATTGGCCTCGATTACCTCAAACCCTTTGTTCATAAGGGTTGCACAATCTATAGTGATCTTAGCCCCCATATTCCATGTTGGATGCAGAAGAGCATCAGCCGCTTTGACATTGGCAAGTTCTTCTTTGCTCTTGTCACGAAACGCCCCGCCAGAGCATGTCAATGTCATCTTCTTTACATCAGCCATCTTATATCCTTTGACGCACTGCCAAATAGCAGAATGCTCAGAATCAATAGGTAAAAGTATTGTCTTATGCATCTTCACCTTGTCCATCACTATCTGCCCGGCTGTAACCAGCGTCTCTTTGTTTGCAAGGCAGACATTCTTAAGATTCTCTATAGCCTTAACAGTGGGTAACACACCGATGCTTCCAACAAGAGAGTTTACAACAGTGTCCGAATTACCCAGGGAAGCAAGCTTCAGAAGTCCAGGCATTCCTTTATAGACTTGAACATCTGTCTTGAGCTGGTCTGCAGCAGCTTCATCATACACACAAACGATCTCCGGATTAAACTTATCTATCTGTTCTCTAAGAAGCTCAACATTAGAATTGCATCCAAGCCCCACTATCTTAAATCTGTCAGGGAATTTTCGAACTATATCCAGCGTTTGTCTTCCGATGCTTCCGGTAGAGCCAAGTAATGATAAGTTTTTCATTTTAGCAGTTTTCCATAAAGTATTGATGCATCTCCATTACTATAATAATTTGGAAACACATTCACTTTTTGATAACCCAATTTTTTATAGAGTTTGATTGCAGCTTTATGCAGAGGATGAGTATATAGGTATATCCCCTTTTTTGCTTGATCTTTGCAGTAACTCTCAGCAAAACTTACCAGTTTTTTGCCT
>DASRUK010000047.1:0-19680 GCA_035655475.1 Candidatus Nanoarchaeia archaeon | reverse complement strand
TGCCACAATCTCATCATGCTGGGTGTCTCCCTCGATTACTGCTCCAAGGCAGACTACTCCATCGATGTCCTGCATATTGACAAGCTTACTTACTGCAAGAGGCATGTCGAATGCTCCTGGAACTCTGTAGACTTTTGCCACCTTTGCCTGCAAAAACTCTGCATGCTCCTGTGCAAGCTTACTCATTAGATGGGTAATGTCTGCATTAAAGTCTGAAACAACAAATCCTAGTTTTTCATTTGCCATATTCTCACCTTAGTTCTCCTACACTCTCTTTTCCCTGCCTTATGCCTTTTCCGGCTTTCTTACTAAGAGCCTCTTTTCCCTTAAGTAGGGCTAACGTGTTTAGTGTATGATCATAAACCCGGTTATGCACTATCTCCAAAAGCTCTTTTTCATCTTTTCCTTCATCAAGATGGACAAAAACCTCTATTATGTGTTTGTTGGTCATCAATTGAACATGGATCAAGCCATTTGAGGCTTCATGGGCGCATACTTTATCGATAGGCTTGTCACCTGGCATTCCCAGGGCCATGCATATATCGCAACCATATTCTTCAAAGAGCTTTTTGCAGGCAACGGGCAGGTCTTTTACGCCTGGAACAGTATATCTTTCAAGCCGTATGCCTGGTTCCATAGAGTCTTCCAGGGCTTTTTTTACTATCTTGAACATATCCTGCCTTGCAAACATTGTGTCTGCTATGCCTACTTTCACTTTAGCTTCACCTTGCTTTTGTCTTTAAGCTTAAGAGCATTTCTCAGGTTTATTGGAGCGATTATCTCCAAAATATCGCTTGGATGCGAGGCTCTTTCTGGCCTTACGATGACAGCATCTATACTGCTAATCTTAATTTTGTAGCAGCTGATGGAGCCAAACGTCCTATTGCCCCCGTAAAATCCGTCAATGGTTATCTGCGGCTTTGAAAGCAACTGGGCGAGCGCTTCTTCGCCGACCTTGACGTTCAATGTTCCCTGAAAGGGAATAAAACCTAGCTTTTCCTTGAATTGAGACTGATAGCCTTTTTGAGAGACGTAATAGGAACCTTCACCTATACCTTTTTCGACAGTGCCTGTTATGGGATTTTCCCTGCCCAAAATTTCCTTTAGCTTCTCATAATTTTTCTGCAAGAGCTTTCTGCCTTCATCTTTGATGCTTAGGATAATTCCTTTTGGGCTAACCTGCCTTTTTATCAGGCCTATCCGTTCCATATCTTTAAGCTTGCGGCTTATCGTCTGCTGGGGGACACCCAGCTCTTTTGAGAGGCTTAAGGTGGATGTCTTTAGCATGCCAAACTGGCCTGTTTTTTCTGCTATGAGCACCAAAAATCCAAAATGCTTTCCCATGAGCGCTAATAATGAGTAGTTACTTATAAATGTTTTGTTACCTATTTTATGGTAACATATTAAAGAAAATTTTTATATACCCTGTTCCTGCCTTAAGATCTTCATGGGGGAAAAGAAACTACTAATAGTCGGAGTCGACCCTGGGACAACACTTGGATATGGTGCTATAGATTTTGAGGGCAAAGTTGTTGCTGTGCATTCTGATAAAAATCTGGACATCAATATCCTTATCTCAGAACTGATAAAGATAGGAAAGCCAGTGATAATCGCGAGCGACAAAGAACATAATCCGGATTTTGTGAACAAGACAGCTGTAAAACTTGGCGCCAGGCTTATCTCACCTGATTACGACCTTAAAGTTGTCGAGAAGAGGCGGATAACATCTGAAATTGAAACAAGAAACCAGCATGAGATAGATGCGCTTGCCTCTGCTTTTTTTGCACTTAGGAAGCTTCAACCCTTGCTCAACAAGATAAATATATTTGTCGAGCATTATAAAAAAGAAGCTATCAAGAGCGGGCTTATCGAGCTAGTCGTGGGCAAGGGACTAAACATAAGGGACGCCGTAGAGATACTTGAAGAGCCTGAACACAAGGAAGAAAGGATAATCAAGGAAGTTGTGGCTGAGAAAAAGCTTGATGAGAATGATTTTCTTACGCTGTATAAAAAATATAAGAGCGCAAAAAAGGACATCTATCTTCTTAGAGAGCATAACAAACGGCTAAATGAGGAGTCAGAGAAGCTAAAGAAAGATTATGAATATATGCTTAAAAGGATAAGCAAGGCAAACGGCGATAAAAAGACCGAGTCGTGCCTTGAATTCAAGGAAAGGCGCATACATATACTTGACAAGCAGCTTAGAGAGAGGGATTATCAGATACAGGCCATGCAAAATGAGATAACTACCTTGCTTTATTTCTTGGCGAACATCAACGATAATGTTCTTCTTAAAAAACTAGATAACCTTGGAAGCGTAGAGCTTGAAAAAAAGAAAGCGCTTCTTGGCGTATCTGAAGGGGATATCCTGCTTGTTAAAGATGCAGATATCTATTCTATCAATGCGGTCAACGAAATCAAAGGCAAGGTCGGAATAATAGTCTATAAAAAGCCGATAAGCAAAAAGGTAGAGAAGAGCCTTCCATTCTTCTTCATCGATGCTTCAAAGTTAGAGATAGATGAAAATGAATACTTTGCCATAACTTCCAAGGAAAGTTTTGAGAAAGCCAAGGGACATAAAGGGCTTCTAGACAAGGTCATCTCTGACTATCAGGAGTTTCGGAATGCATCCTGAAGAGCACAGTCATCCTATACTTATCTTTGCTTGTCTGCCTATCACGGCTGTGGAGCCTTCCGCTGACTATAAGCTCACCTTTGAAGGTCTTCTTCAGCTTTTTTCCGAGGGACTGCAGGAACTTGTTTGAGGAAATGTACATATCTATGCCGCTGTCTTGAAGCTCGTGCTTTGCCACCCAGACCTTATCACTGTTTTTTTTCAACTGATTGTTGACAAAGCTCATCAGTTCTTTGCTTGGGTTTCTCAACTGCAGAACTCCTTCAAAATAATCCTGGCGCATATACTACTGATAAAAACGATAACTTTTTAATACTTTCCCAACATTTCCTCCTTGATGGATAGGCCTGAGCTTAAGAAAAAAATGAAAAAACTGTGGTGGTTCATATGGGAAGACAACTCCATATGGAGCTGGCTTGTAAATATAGTGCTTGCTTTCGTGCTTATCAAATTCCTTGTATATCCAGGACTTGGGCTTTTGTTTGGAACAGGGTACCCGATAGTTGCTGTGGTCTCTGGCTCTATGGAGCATGACGGCAGCTTCAACAAATGGTGGAACACTCAGGCAGATTGGTATACCGAGAATGGGATAGCCAAAGATGAATTTTCTGATTTTTCATTCAAGAACGGATTTAACAAGGGAGACATCATGATCCTATACGGCAAGAAGGCCGCGAATGTCAATGTAGGAGATGTAATAGTATTTAAGAGTGCAAGGCAAAATCCCAGGCCTGACCCTATAATCCATAGAGTCGTCAAAAAGTGGGAAAAGGACGGACAGACCTATTATCAGACAAAGGGAGACCATAACCCTGATTCTATCAACGGATGCAGCCAAAATGAGTGCTTGTTTGAAGGAGATATCAGGGAGGACCAATACCTTGGAAATGCTTTGGTCCGGATACCTTTCCTGGGCTATATCAAAATATGGTTTGTCGAGCTACTGGGGTTGTTTGTAAGATGATGTTTTGTAAATGCGGGGCAATAATGATGCCCACAAAGGAAGGGGAAAAGACAATACTTGTCTGCAGGAGCTGCGGGGCTAAATCAGCAGATAAAGACGGCGGTAAGATAAAAGAGACTTCCAAGGAAGAGACAAGCAAGGTCGAGGTCATTGAGAACAAAGATGCTTTTGAGACATTGCCAAAAATGAAAGTGGAATGCCCAAAATGCCATAACAGCGAGGCTTTTTTTTGGGAAGTGCAGACAAGAGCCTCTGATGAGCCTGCTACAAAGTTCATGAAGTGCACAAAGTGCGCGCATATCTGGAGAGATTATAATTGATCAAAGAACAAAGGTTTTCTATCTTTGTCAAGCCTAATTCCAAGAAAAATGAAATAATTGGCTATGATGCTTCCAGAAAGGCTTATGTTATAAGGATTGCTGCCAGGCCTGAGGATAACAAGGCAAATCTTGAGGCGATAAAGTTTCTTTCCAAAACCCTCGGGAAAAAGGCCAGGATCGTTTCTGGGCTGACGAGCAAGACGAAGGTAATCAGTACTGAGTAGCTAATGATTTAAAAAATAGTTCTTCTAATCGCTTTAAGTGAGTCATCGGTTTATCTGTGAAATCGCAGTAGAAAGCTTCTTTTGTAATTTCGTTTTCCAAGATTATTCTATATTTACCGCTTGAGTTAAAGCAGCAATTTGGTGTTAATAGATGGTGGTGCCAAGGTATCCCCTTTTGCTTGAAATCTTCTGCTTTTGCAATCAGTTGCTGGATGTTTATCTCATGCATATAATCCGAATGTATGGGGTAATATATTAAATTAGGCATCTATTTATACAAGCAGGCGCTATAATGGTCCATGAGGCCAGGCAAGTTCATCTATTGGACGCCAAGGATACTATCTATCGTTTTCATATTGTTTTTATCGCTTTTTTCCTTTGATGTCTTTTCCCCTGAGCTGGGATTTTGGCAGATAGCGCTTGCATTGCTAATCCATAATATCCCTGCGCTTTTTCTGCTTGCAGTTCTTCTAATATCATGGAGGTATGAGATATTTGGAGGGATAGTTTTCATCCTAGCAGGCCTAGTATACATAGCTTTAGTTCTAATGAATCCATTTAAATGGTATATGATATCATGGTTTTTAATCATAGCTTTGCCTGCTTTTTTTATCGGTGCTTTATTCCTTATAGGCTGGTATAATAAGAGGTAAGTTTTATAAACAAGCAATCTAATAATCAATAAAAAAAAGGGGTGAGTCAGCAATCAAGAGCCATAGCCTTAAATCTAGCGGGATAGATGAGCTAGATGAACTGCCACCACCCCCACCTCTTGAAATTCTTGATAGGCTTAGCAAACTGAATGAGGCTGAAGAAGCGCACGAAGAGAAGCTAAAGAAACCACTATTTGGGTTTGTTACTAAACTTATCCAAAAAAAGGTTAAGCCTGCTGCAGTGAAAATACCTGCAAGCATTTTTTCTAAAGACAAGCGAAAGGCTGCTAAACCCAAAGAAGACATTATTGAAGAACATGCGTATTTCAGCGATTTTGAGGAAGAGAGTCAACAGACTGTGGGAAATGATGACAAATATAAGCCTAAAGATGACATTGCGGAAACAACTGATTCATTCATTGTTACATCCAGCGAAAAAAAGGTAGAAAGAGATCTGGACAAGAAGATAGCAAGGCTACAAGCTGAGGAAGGAAGAGAGGCAGTAAATGACAAAGAACATGAACCGAGAAATGCCTTTTTAGAGCAAAGGAAGCTTGACATGTCAGAAATCGCTTCGGGCGCACGCTCTGATGTGTCAGAAATCGCCTATGGCACATACTTTGCTCCTGCTTTGTCTATGACACATCAAGCGATTTCTGAGCATGCTCAAAAACTCATTACAAACAGGCAAAAATGGGGAGTTTTTGACACTTTAGCCCAGAGTAAGCCAGCCCACACCTTTAGGTCGGCGGTTCTTGACAAGAAAAAGATGCAGAAGCAGCCTGGAATTGAGCATGAGAAGGAACAGGAACAAAAACGGAGAGATTTCCTTTTAGCGGAAAGGAAAAGAGAGCTTGAAAAACAAAACGCAGCTGAAGAAAAAAAGCAGCTTATGCTTGAAAAGGAAAGACAGAAGCAGCATACAGCTGAAGAGAAAAAGCTGCAGAAAGAGAAGGAGAAAGAACAAGAACAAATGAGGAGAAGCTTCATCATAGAGGAAAGGAAACGAGAGCTTGAGGATAGAAAAAGGCAAAGACAGCTTATGGCTGAGAAGAGAGAGCTGGATAAACAAAACGCAGTTGAAGAAAAAAAGCAGCTTTTACTTGATAAGGAGAGACAGAAGCAGAATATAGCTGAAGAAAAAAAGCTGCAGAGAGAGAAAGAGGAAAGGAAAAGAGAGATTGAAAAGCTAAAGGCAGCTGAAGAAAAAAAACAGCTTATGCTTGAAAAGGAGAGACAGAAACAGCTTATAATCCAGCAGAAGAATCTTCAGAAAGAAAAGGAGAAAGAACAAAAAAGGAGAAATGCCCTTTTTGAGGAAAGGAAAAGAGAGCTTGAAAAACAAAACGCAGCTGAAGAAAAAAAACAGCTTTTACTTGAGAAGGAGAGGCAAAAACAGCTTGTGGCCGAACAAAAGAAGCTGCAGAGAGAGAAGGAGAGCGAGCAGGAGCAAAAAAGGAAGGATTTCCTTTTAGCGGAAAGAAAGAAAGAGCTTGATGAGAAGAAAAGGCAAAAGCAGCTTATGGCTGAGAAGAGAGAGCTGGATAAACAAAACGCAGCTGAAGAAAAAAAGCAGCTTTTACTTGAGAAGGAGAGGCAAAAACAGCTTGTGGCAGAACAAAAGAAGCTGCAGAAAGAGAAGGAAAAAGAGCAGGAACAAAAACGGAGAGATTTCCTTTTAGCTGAAAGGAAAAGAGAGCTTGACAGACTAAAGGCAGTTGAAGAAAGAAAGCAGCTTTTGCTTGAGAAGAAGAGGCAGAATCGGATTATAACTGAGGAGAAAAAGCTGGAAAGAGATGAGGAGAGAAAACAAAAGCTATTTATACTTGAAGAAGAGAATAAGAGAAGGCTTGAGGATATACACATAAAAGAGATAGAAAAGTCGATTGCGGAAGCGACGAAGATTATAACCTCAGTCAAGGATATGGCTATCTATGCAAACCTAAAGAAGCTTTTCCCGCATAAGGAGAAGCCTAATGCCAATGAGGTCAAGAAGCTAGATATCACTCCTGTCTTTGACAAGCCAAGAAAGAAATACACTCCTGTACGATTCGTCAAGAACAGGATATATGATGCAAGGGATGCCATAGGGAGAGATGACCTTAAGACTGCCAAGCAGATATATTCTGAGATAATGGCTACCTATCTTGAGATGAACCAAAAAGATAAGGCTAAGGTCTATGCTGAAATAAAAGAGCTACATGACGACAGGAAGAAGGCAGAATCTATCTTATAATCTTTGCAATGTTCTCCTTTAAGTTTTCTATCGATGAATTGTTATCTACCACATGATCTGAGACCTTTAGGCACTGGTTTATCTCCTGGCCCTTGCCATTACCCCTATTTTCGAGGTTGTCAAGGCGCTTGAACTCTTCGAAGGTCTCTGGATCACCCGGCCGCTTTCTTTCTTTTAGCCTTTGGTATCTTACTTTTTGCGGGGCTGTTATTGCTATTATCATCACGCCTTTCTTTTTCAGCTCTTTTATCTCATGCCTGTTTCTGATACCGTCAAAGACAGCGTTATCTGATCTTGCTTTCTTTAGGAGCGCTTTTGAAAGTATGCCTGGATCATTTCCCTTTATCTTGGCTCCAAGGAGCTGGAGATTTGCTCTTGTCGGCTCGATGCTTCTTTCTTTTGCCATCTCTTTTAAAACGTCAGAATACACATAGTGCTCATAGCCTTTTTCCTTTAGGAACTTTACTACCTCGCTTTTTCCTGAACCCATCTTTCCAGTAAGCCCTATCAGCATAGAAATGAAAAGTATTAAATATTATTTAAAGATGTTTATTTTGGGGGAGTCATGAAAGCTTATCTTGATATAGTAAAAAAGGTCTTGGACGAAGGTATTGTCAGGCATAATCGGACAGGCACTGATGCAATCACTATCGCAGGCGCCATGTTTTCACATGAGATGTCTTCTGGTTTTCCTTTACTAACCACCAAATCTGTCCCTTTTCGCTTGGTCGCAAGCGAGCTTGAGTTCTTTTTAAGGGGGATATCTGACAAGAAATGGCTGCAGGACAGGGACAACCATATCTGGGATGAGTGGTGCAGCCCTTCAATAGTTCCCTACAGCCATGATGCCATTACAAAGAAGAAGATGCTTCTTGAAAGAGACCTTGGGCCGATATATGGCTGGCAGTGGAGGCATTTTGGAGCCAAGTATGTTGATCATAAAACTGATTATACAGGGCAAGGGGTCGATCAAGTCAAGAGGGTTGTCGATATCCTAAAGAAAAATCCAAACGACAGGCAGATGCTTGTGCTTGCCTGGAATCCTATGGATATAAACAAGGTGATACCTCCATTCTGCCATTATGGCTGGCAGGCCACTGTGCTTGATGGAAGATTGAACCTGATGTGGAACCAAAGAAGCGTGGATGTCGCTCTTGGCCTGCCATTTAATATCGCTTCTTATGGGCTGCTACTTCATCTTCTTGCGCTTGAGACTGGACTTAAAGAAGGAAAGCTTGTGGGATTTTTGGGAGATACACATGTATATACTAATCATATCACTGGGATGAAAGAGCAGCTTTCAAGAGAGCCAATGAAGCTGCCTCTTATCAAAACCAATAACTTTAAATCGATATTCGATTGGAAGTATACTGACTCAGAGGTTACCTCCTATGAGCATCATCCGAAGATAAAGTTTGAGATTGCTGTTTAGGATTTGTTAATCAATAACTGGAAAAAATAGTAACAACAAAGGGCTCAAACACGGCCGTGCTTTGCACGTCCACTTTCAAATCCCTATGATTTGTAAGTCTTCAACTTTGCTATGCAAAGATTGAGGTTTGCCAAAAGGAAAAAACCGATACTTCGCATGGTTTTTTCCTCTTTTAGGCAGTTTTCGCCCAGGTTGTCATTTTTTCCCTTGAGGTTTAATATGACAGAAATCGTTGTTATCGTTGCAGTGGCACAGAACGGAGCTATTGGTAAGAATAATGATATCCCCTGGCATATCAAGGAGGATTTCCTGCATTTTAAGGAAAAGACTGGCAAGTGGCCTGTAATCATGGGAGACAGGACATATGATTCGCTGCCTGAAAAATCACGGCCTCTGCCTGGAAGGGAAAATATAGTCTGCACGCTTGATAAGAACTATAAGGCAGCCGGGGCGACCGTGTTTTATGATTTTTTTATAGCTGTCGACTATGTCAAGAAAAAAGGGATTGAGAAAGCGTTTATCATCGGTGGGGCTACAATCTATAAGCTCGGGATGAAAGTGGCAGATACCTTTGAACTGACCAGGATATACAATGATTATGATGCAGATACTTTCTATCCACCTATCGACTTTTCCCAATGGAAAGAGGTAAATAAAGAAGACCATGAAGGAATGGACCTTAAGAATAAGGTAAAGGTCAAGTTTTCGTTTATCACTTACAAAAGAATTGGAAAAACATGATGATATAACGCAAGGTTAATATAGATACCTTCTTTTAGTTTTTTTATGGCATTATTTATCGTTTTTGACGGCCTTGATGGCTCTGGAAAAGGAGAGATGATCAAGAAGCTGGAAGAATATCTAAAGAAGAAAGGGCTGAATGTGCTTGTCACCAAAGAGCCCACAGACGGCGAATATGGAAAACAAGCAAGGGAGATACTTAAAACCGACAAGAACCCAAAATCAGCTGCGGAAAAATGCCTTAGCCTCTTTGTGAAGGACAGAGAAGAGCATCTGTCTGACATCTGGCCATTCCTGCAGAAGAAAAAAGGTGCTGTAATCTCTGACAGATATTATTATTCAACTATCGCATTCCAACACACCCAGGGAATCCCCATGGAGGAAGTGATCGCTGAGAACATGGAGTTCAAAGCTCCTGACATAGCGTTCATCCTGGACCTGCCTGCAGAGACTGCGCTTGAGAGGATAGAAAAAAGGGGCAATCCAAAGGAGAAGTTTGAGCAGCTATCCTTTATGAAAAAGCTTAGGCAGAATTTCCTTAAACTTAAGGATGAGCTTGCTGACAATATCAAGGTGATAGATGCTTCTAAGGATGTTGACAACGTGTTTGCTGAAATTAAAAAAGAGATAGACAACCTTATTTAGCTGTGTACTGGAATTGGCTTGTGTAATATGGCTCTTCTTTATTTTTCGTCTTTTCTTCAACTGTGACTGTTTTTTCAAACTTTTTACTAAATATCACTTCCCATTTCCAGATAACTGCCAGGGCAATTATAGTCAGGCATATGAACAACAGCGGAAGGACAAGGCTTTGCTTGTAGACTATTGTCTTTGGAATGTCATGGCATGCAAAGTCAGAGCCGCAGTATTGGGCATCATCACAATCACCGTTTGTATCGCATTCACGCCTTCCGGTATTTATAATCCAGCCTAGAAATACAAGAGCTATGAGTATGATAACAATAGCTGTTAGACCGCCATCTGCCTTCTTGTTCACTTGACCACCCTATATGGGCAGGATGCTTTTGCGCTATATAAATGTTTTGCTACTTACTAATGATTAAGAATTATCTTTTGCTTCCTCTTCTTCCTCTTCCTCGGCTTTTAGGAACTTGCCCAGACTTGTGTTCTTCCTTACTGTGTTGTAGCTTATCTTTGGTTTTTGGTATGCCATGTTATTTGTGCCCTGTCGAGCCAAAGCCTCCTTCTCCTCTTTTTGTTGCGTCAAGCTCTGTCACTTCTTCAAATTCTGCATGTTCGATCTTGTTGAAGACCATCTGGGCAATCTTTGAGCCCTTCTCTATCTTGAAGTCTTCGTTTCCGAGATTGATCACGATGCATCCAACCTCTCCCCTATAACCAGAGTCCACAGTCCCGGGAGTATTGCAGACGCTTATCCCATACTTTAATGCAAGACCTGACCTTGGCCTTACCTGAGCTTCATAGCCATCAGGGACTGCTATCTTTATGCCTGTCGATACAAGCACACGCTGCCCTGGCTTTAGCAGGTATTCCTCTGTAGAGAACAAGTCAACGCCAGCATCACCTGGATGTGCATATTTGGGTATTGCCGCGTTATCTTTTATCCGCTGAATTTTTACATCGAGCATGGATTATTTTCCCATTTACTTATTTATAAAGAATTTCAGTTTGCAAAATATAGTTTAGAAAGCGTTATACTTATGCAGTTACGAAGTGCTATGAGGCCTTAAAGTCCATAACTGACTTCAGACTTTTTGCAAGAACCTTTCCGTCAGTTGAGTCGATCTTGAGATTTAGGACCTTGAAACTTTGAGTGACATAGGTGATATTGTATACCTGGCCGATGTCTAAGTTCTGAAGGATGGTTATTATCTTAAATGGAGTCTCGTTTTTATACTCTTTTGCCTGAATCTTTTCTGCTGTCTGCAGAGCTTCGGCGATATCTATCTTTATCTTTTCTACGTCTAGCTTGTTTATCTTGGCATCGGGTTTTTTGAATATGTTTTCTGTCTCTGCAACCTTTATCTCCTGCGGTGTGATTATGAAAGTAGTTATAGTATCATCGTTGTTGTAATAGCCTATCTGCCAATCGTCTATGTTTGCATCATCAAGCAGCTTGAAAACATGCGCAAGATATGAGAACTGGTTCTTTTTTTTCCAATCGATGAAGCCTTGGTCTTTTTCAAGCCTATCAAGCAAAGAAATAATATCCATAAAGAACGCTAAAAGGAATTAATTTAAATAACTTTTGTATTTTTCTTATGTCATGATCGTTGAAAGCAAGAAAGAAAACCTTTACCAGCAGGGCTATAGGATTGTCGGTAAGCATAGTGCAGTAAAGCCCTGCCTTTGGTGCAAAAAGTCGCTTCTTGACTCAGGACATTGCTATAAAGAGGAGTTCTATGATACTTTGAGCCATAGGTGTGTGCAGATGACGCCTGCGCTTGGATTTTGCGGCCATAGGTGCGTCTGGTGCTGGAGAGACATAGAGTTCACACTCCCCAAATGGAAAGGAAAAGAGGATGATCCTTCAGAGATTGTCGATGAATGCATAGCTGCCAATGCGAAGTACCTGCAAGGGTTTGGAGGAAATGATAAAACGAACAGGAAAAAATTCGGCGAGCTCTCAAATCCTCAACAGTTTGCAATCTCTTTATCTGGCGAGCCTACCATGTATCCTAAGCTTCCTGAACTTATACTTGAATTGCGCAAAAGGAAGATAAACCAGTTTCTTGTGACAAATGGGACAAACCCTTCTATGATAAAGAAGCTGATTGCGGCACAGCCTACCCAGATTTATATCACTTTACCTGCGCCTGATGAAGAAACCTATCTTAAAGTGTGCAAGCCTCTTATCAAGAATGGATGGGCTAAAATACTTAAATCGCTGTCTTTGCTTTCAAAGTTTAAGAGAAGCGTAGTCAGGCTGACCCTTGTTAAGGGAGTAAACATGAAGTGTCCTGAGCAATATGGAGCACTTGTAAAGAAATATAGGCCAAAATATATCGAAGTGAAGGCATATATGCACGTCGGGTATTCACAAAAAAGGCTTAAGATAGAGAACATGCCCCTGCATTCTGAGATAGCTGAGTTTGCAGCGCAGATTGCACTTGCCTCTGGCTATAAGATAAAGGATGAAAAGAAAGACAGCAGGGTTGTCCTGCTTTCTAGATGACTATTATTTTTCCAAAGGGGCCCGGGTTTATCAGCCGGGTGTTTTTTATTTTGTCTCCTTTTCCTGCGTTCTCATGAAGATGGCCTGAAATCACAAGGTCTGGCTTTACTTTGTCGATGAAATTTCTTATGGCCTTGTTTCCGCAGGAATCGCCTTCGATGTTATCCAGATTTGTCCTGTAGGGAGGGGCATGCGTCACAAGTATTATCTTTTTTCCCTTGTTTTTCTTTATTATCAATGTGAATTTTTTGGCTATCTTATCAAACTTTTTGTCAACCCTACAAAAACCGCCACCACCATAACCCAGGAATAGGTAATCCCCTATCATGTATGACCTGTTGTTGATGTCATGGATATTTCCAAAGACGCTTGAGGCCAGCCTTAGGTCATGTTCGTCCTCATGATTGCCGGGTATGATAATCACTGGTTTTTTCAACAACTCCAGCTGAAGAAGGAGGCTGTCAAGGCTGTTTTCAAATAGGGATATATCTCCTGCGCAGACTATCATGTCTGCATGCCTTGATTTTTTCTGAATATCTTTTAGGGCTTTTTGGTTGCCGTGAAGGTCAACAAAAGCGAGGAGCTTCATGTTTTATTGATTGTTAGCTACTTATATTTAAAGAGTGTTGATGTTAGTATGTATTAAGCTCTTGACGGGGGCTCTATTGTCTTCAAAACTCTTGATTGCTCAAGACTTGGGTTCATACCCCGCAGCTTGCTACGGCTTAATAACCCAGTTTGAGGCTTAAAAAATACCCCGCAGCTTGCTGCGGTTGGGATTTTTTATTTGTTTCTCAAAGGCTCTGTATCCCCGGCTGGGGCGACCCCCTACGACGAGCTGTATAATTGTTATTGGATGGAGTTTTGACCTTAGGACAGTAGAGTCCCCCTGGTTAGCTTAATACATACTGATGTTATAATGCTATAATTCCCATCAGCCAGACAGCTGCTCCTGCAAGAGATGGGATGATAATATTATCATCTACTTTTATGCCAAACAGCTTTAAGTCTATACCTTCTATTATCATAGCAACAAAGGATGCGGTTATGGCCTGAGATGGGCTTACAAAGATCATCGCTCCAAGGGCTCCTGCGATAAATCCTGCAATCACTCCTTCAAGGAATCTTGCGTCGTTGAATGGATGTTTTATCCTTCCAAACGGGCCTACAAGCCTTGACACCGAATCGCCGAGGGCAAGAATGATTATGGCTGCCATTGCTGTACTTTTTTCAAAGAGGACTATTGCAATGAGCGCTCCTATCAGGTAGGTGATGAGCCCCTTTCCTGGAAAGTTCTCAAGGGCATCAGGCCTTTCTACATATCTTAGCAAGTTGTAAATCCTTTTTGGCTTTTTTTTCTTCAGGTAGAGGGATGAACCTATCGCAGTAAGTATTATTATCGCAAAAGGTATGGGACTTAGGAGGTCATATTTTATCAGTGCAATGAGGATAAACCCCAGCATCATATGAATGGGCTGTCTTTTTATCTCAAGCCTTATCCTTTCCATCTTAACTCTTGGACCTGCTCTTTTATGTACTGAGAACCCTTCAAGCTCTCTATAAGATCCTCTGGTTTTTTAAATTGCCGCTGCATCTTTGCATAGAGCCTGTTGTTTTTTATGAAAGTGTCTTTATGGGCTTTCTTAAACTTATCAGCATGGAACTTGAGAGATAATGGCGGGCCTTCTCTTTCGGTGTAATCTGACAGCTGTTGTTTTTTAATTATAAAATAAATAAAGGCAGTCTTGTTCCATTCCCAACCTTGGGATAACACTTTGAAATCATTTTTTGCAAACTCTGCTTTTATGTGCTCAAAGGCTTTTACTATCTTGCAGCCGACAACATCCACCTTGCCTTTTTTTGGGACTGCTTCAAGCATTATCAATATGTTGTCTTTTGCCCTCTTCTTTAGGGATCCTTTATCTAATGGTTGTATCTTGAAGAAATCAGTTGAAGGTTTTTTTAGAAATTCTTTTGCTCTTCTTTTAAAGATGCCAACATTTTCTTTGCTGACAGCCGCTGCTGCATTCCTTTCTTTTTGCACAGGATCGATAATTATCAAAGGCGAGCTTATCTTTGATCTGTTGAGTTCCAGAAGTATGTTCTTTTTCTTCCAATGGTTTTCTACGTCGATGGTAATATTATCTTTCCACTTCGCGGCTGCCTTTATCAGATTCTCAAAGCCTTTGTAGTAGATTATCAGGATTTCACAGATATATCCTGAGAAGCCCTGAATATAGCTTTCTGCGCCATATATCTTTGAAGCTTTGCAGAATTGCTTCAGGAGGCGGATGTCGTCTTTGAGGTTTTTTCCTTTTTTATTTACCCATATTGCGTGAAGCGGGGAGATATCTGTTATGTTTTTTGCCGCTTTTGCATCTTTTATGTCAAGGATGGGTACTACCTCAATCGTATAGCCATCTTCTTTTATCTGAAAATAATCCCTGCTGCCATGAAGCTTGTCAATCTTTTTTCCTTTCTTTTTTAGATGGCTTTCCAGCAAAGATGAAAGCTGGCCACTTTTTTCCTTGTATTTTTGGTAGTTGTATTTTACGAAAATGTCGATATCATTTGCCTGCCTAAGCCATGTGCCTTTTATCCCCGAGCCGCCTAATATAGCTTTTGCGTCCCGTAGGCCTGAGTTTATGGTCTTTATGACAGCATCTGCTTTGTCTTTTACTGCTTTTTCCTCTTTGCTGCTTGGCTTGATGTCTTTTAATATTTCTGCCAGGATTTGCTTCATCTGTTGAGCTTTGCATGAAGCTATATAAAAACCTTATGGATGGGTTTTGTTTACCGATGAATGTGTCCATAATTATATCAATATATTTATCGATAACTTTATAAACCATTGTTACAAAATCACTTGTTAATGCGCAGGGAACTAGATGGGACTAGCAAAAAGATACTTGATATAATAACAAACGCTGGCGAGCCTCTAGAGACAAGGGAGATAGAACTTCTTCTAAAAGGGATTTCAAGAGTAAAAGCCCTTTACCGCCTTAATAATCTTCGCGGTGAAGGGCTAATCAAAGGCAAGGCAGTGGGTTCTGGCAAAGGAACCTGGATATGGTGGAAACCATGACTGCTGCCTTGTATAGGGGAAAAGGAATATTTGCCTTGGTACTCGTGCTGTTTGCCTTAGGCTTATTTATCGCCGACAAATATACAGGGCTTGCTGTTTATACCTCAGACATAAGCGTGACAAAGGAGATTAATTTCAGTGCAATCTCTTCTGCGGAATATCCTTTGTTTATCGATGGAATACTAAAGGGACTCAGCATCGACGGCCAAATAGCAGGCAAGGCAAGAGTATATCTTGATGCAGGCAATAAAAGCTATCTTGTGTATGATAATAGTGAGGAAGGACTATTATCAGGATATGCAACTATTCCTTTGAATGGAGGAGGGAGCAAACCACTCGATGGGATATTTAGGTTTGATGTTTCTAGCAATAGATCTGGCGAGAAAGTCTGTGTGAGATGGAGCGTCAACAGTTATGAGATGTGCAACGGTGATTTTGATTGCTGTGCACTTCTGGGCCTTAGCTCTTCAGGAGAATGGAACGACAGCTTGTATCTAACCTATGAAAGGTATGGAAGCTCGTATGAGAATGAAGTGCGGGCTGTTATGGTGTTTGCCAACTATTCGCTTGACCCTTCCAATGCTTACTCTGATGTATCCTATTCTGACGAGATGCTTGCATATGCTGTGTTTGAGCCTTTTGTCTCTTTTACTTCTGAATGTTTGGAAACCTGCCTGCTGCCTTCGCTGAACTATTCTGAGTATGTGCTTAGAGTGGAGATAGAGAACGGCAGCTTGGATATTGACAGCATACATTATGTTTTGGAGGAAGAGATCCCTGGCCATATGCCTGTCTTAGTAAAACCTTTTGAGAATATTACTATCATCAAAGGAGAGAATGTTTTACTTAACCTGTCTGCTTACTTCTCTGATGAAGATAATGATATAACTCTCTTTTATAGCAATGCTGTTGAGAATGTCAGCATTTCTGTATATGGTGATGTGGCGGTTGTCCTGCCTGCTAACTTTACAGGAGTGAGGTATGTGTATTTCAGCGCTTCTGATGGATATTATACCACCACTAGCAATATATTTGAGATAAAGGTGATCGATAGGCCAGTGGCTGCTGCTTTTGCCAATGTCACTATCTCTGAAGTCAATCCTGAGATAAGGATAAATGAGCCTGTTAGGTGGGTAAAGAGAGTGGACACTTCTTCATATGTTTCCAACCTGAGCTTGAACATATCATCTGATGCCCTTAATGTGAGCGTGTATACTGAGGATGAGCGTCTTTCTGATGAGAAGGTAACTGTTGTTGTCGATGGTGTAGAGAAGGAAGCTTCAACCTTTATCGCTGAAAAGAAGATAGGGCAGATAGAGAAGATGACAACAAAGCTGATTGCCAAGAAAGAAGAGATAATCCAAGAGAGGCCTACTGCTGCTGGCGAGATAGCTTCTATCAACAAGGAACTTAGCGAGCTTTCAAGTGAAAAGAACAAGCTGACTGGACACGCTGTTGTTTCTTCTGCAGAAGGATTATTTACTCGCTTCTTTGAATGGCTGCTTAATATAGATATAACCGGCTATGCAGTCAAGGAAAATGAGGACAAAGACAAGAAGGATAAGGATGACAAGGACAAGCCAAAGGACATAGAGGTCATAATAGAAGAGCCTGTTTCTAATGTTACAGTCGAATATTATACAGAAGCACCTATAAGCACAGAGATTGTGCTTAGCGCTACTGTAAAGCAGATAGTGGTGTCGTCTGATGTGCACTATGAGAATATAACTGCCTTTACAAATGTCACTCCTGAAACAATATCTATTAGGCTTTATAGGCTTGTCAATGAAATCCGGGAAGAGGCTTATTTCGACAGGTATGATAATAACAATAATTCGCTTACTGATTATATCGAGTGGGTAGTACCTTCTCTTTCCAACCAGACGTATGAGCTGGTGATAGAGATAACTAAGGCAGAACATCTGGATGAAAATAGGGCATTTGTTGATGATGTTTATGATTATGTTAAAGTACAGGATGATAATTGGACTCTTATTCCTTCTGGTGATTACCTTCGTGTGACTTTTGAGGAGAATCTTACTGCTGAGAGGGATATCACAATCTATGCAAGAGATTCTCGGATAGTAAATGATTCTATAATGATCAATGGCACTTTGGTCCCGCTTGACGCCTATCAAAAGAAGATGAGGCTCGATGAGATAAGGAGGATGCTTGCAAATGGATGAATCCGAATTTAATTTAATCCTAGAAGAAGGCGAAGGCCAGTTTATTGAATTCAAGGAAAGCTTTGACCCAAAAAACCTATCAAAGGAAATCTGCGCTTTTGCCAATTCCGAGGGCGGACAGATATTCATTGGAATTAATGACAGGATGGAAGTTAAAGGCATTACAATAAGCAATAGGCTAAAGTCAGAAATCCAGGATATCGCAAGAAACTGCGACCCTGCAGCCAGCATCTGGATAGAAGAATATAGAGGTATACTGATTATTCATGTGCTGGAAGGAAAAAACAAGCCTTATCAGTGCTCCTCTGGATTCTATCTTAGGACCGGCGCCAATTCCCAAAAGCTGACTAGAGATGAGATAATAGAGTTTTCAGTAGGTGAAGGAAAGATTAAATTCGATGAGCAAATAAACCCCGAGTTCAGGTTCCCTGAAGATTTTGACGCAAGAAAACTTGATGCTTATCTTTCTTTATCCCGCCTTACAAAAAATACACCTCCGGAAGATATATTGGTTTCTTTAAAGGCTGCAAAGCCAGTTAAAAATAAGATCCATATGACTAACGCCGGAGTGCTATTTTTTGCCAAAAGTCCTGAGATATTCTTTATCAACTCAAAGGTTGTCTGTGTCAATTACCAGACCAACGAGAAGGTGAATATCCTTGACAAGAAGATATTTGACAACGGAATCATGGATAACATCAAGGAAGCAATCAATTATGTCAAGAAGCATATCAATGTGAGATTTGAAATAAAAACGGCGCTAAGGAATGAGATTCTGCAGTTTCCCGAGGAAGCGTTTAGGGAAGCTATCGTCAATGCCATTATGCATAGGGACTATTTTGATAGGTCTGGTGATGTTCTGATAGAAGTTTTTAGGAACAAAATAGCAATATCAAACCCTGGCGGGCTTGTGAAATGGCTTAAGCCTGAGGACTTTGGAAGATACAGCAGGGCAAGAAACCAGATCATCGCCGAACTCCTGTCAAAAACCGATTATGTCGAGAAAGTTGGAACAGGAATAAACAGAATAAGGGATTCAATGAAAAGGGCTGGACTGCCAGAGCCTATTTTTGATTTTAATACCTCATTTGCAGTAACGCTTCTTGATGGAAACACATATGGCGGTGTAAATGGCGGTGTAAATGGCGGTGTAAATGGCGGTGTAAATGGCGGTGTAAATGGCGGTGTAAATCTTCTTGAATTTGTTGGGAAAAATCCAGGAAAAAGAACATCGCAGATGACCAAGGAGATGGGAATGGCCAAGAGGACGCTTGAAAGGCAGCTTAGGAAACTAAAAGACGATGGAAAAATCGAGTTTAGGGGAAGCCCAAGGAAAGGAGGATATTATGCCAAGTGAGAGCATAACCTGCAGACATTGCGAAAGCAGGGATATACTAAAAAAGGGCTATAGAAAAAACAAGATGGGGCAAGTGCAGAAGTATTGCTGTATGGGGTGCGGAAGGTATTTTACAGGCAAGAAAATGCTCAATAAATCTTACCCTGCAAAAATAATACTTAGCGCAATATCGCTTTACAACAAAGGCATGACTCTTGAGCAAGCGTCTTTGGAGATAAACAAGAGGTTCCATGTAAAGACTTATCCAAAGCTGATAAGCACGTGGCTGAAAGAATTTTCTAAGATATGCACTTTTAGAAGGATAAGGGGCAAGGTTAGAGAAGGCAGAAAGTCAGGGTTTTCTTCACCTGTTTTGGAAAAGCTATTTGACCACAAGCAGCCTTATCTCTATAAATGCCATAAGATGAAGATAGGCATGTTCCTGACAGAATACTATCTTGGCTTAAAGGAATATCTCCTCAATGTGCAGTCGCTTTGCCCGCATGAGATGTTTTTGGAGGATAACGCAAGAGGAAGCAGGATTAAGGTTAATGATTCTAAGGCCAGGGTTGTAAAAAAGAAGAATTATGCTTGTGAGCTCTCCGGGCTTGCTTTAAAGATGGCAAAGACAAACAGGGAGAGGCACGGCATAATCCAGGATTTTATGCTGGCAAACGACACCTCAACGATTGCTGTAGAGGTTCCTGTCTG
>DASRUK010000046.1:0-7714 GCA_035655475.1 Candidatus Nanoarchaeia archaeon | reverse complement strand
GCCGTTGCTAAGGCCAGATATATGTATTTTGATAAATGAAGCAAAGAAGCAAGGCATAAATGTCAACATTAATACCAACGGCTCTCTGTTGAAGAACAGGGCAAAAGAGCTTGTGGCATCAGGCGTGGATACTATAACTGTAAGTTTGGATAGTCATGATCCCGATGTGCATAACTCAGTGAGAGGATTCAAAGGCTTATTTGAAAAGGCAGAGCAGGGTATCTCAGAGATAAGAAAGCTAAGAAAGGACAGAAGGCCACATCTAATGGCGCGCTTTACGGTGAACAAAAGAAATTACAAGGGGATACAACCCTACATTGAGTATTGGAAGGACAAGGTCGACAAGGTGACGCTTCAGCCAGTATATGAGGGTGAATCTACCAGCTTTTTCCATATAAAAGATAAAGGGATTATGTTTGAAGAAAAGGACAGGAAGGAATTTACAGATTATTTCACAAGGCTTCTGAAAAGGTATAAATGGTTCAACAAGATATATTACAAAGAGTTTCCTACCTTTTTTTTCCAAAAAAAAGAGCTGCAGAAAAGGTACAGGTGCTTTTCGCCTTACTTTTACCTCGTGATAGATGCATATGGCAATGCCTTCCCCTGCGCAATGCTGATCAGAAATTTTGGTAGCCTAAGGGAAAAAAGCCTAAAGCAGGTTTGGAACAGCCGTGAAGTAAACAGTTTTCGCAGGATGATAAAGCAAAGGAAGAACCGATGTTTTTGCTGGTCTACGGACAGTATAATCAGCACCTATCTTTCAAGGATATTGAGGTAAATATGATACTGGTAACTGGAGCGACAGGTTTTATTGGAAAGCGTCTTGTTAGAAGGATGGATGCAAAGAAAGCTGTCCTGATGGTCAGGAATAGGATTGAAAGCCGCTTCAGGCAGAGGATTGCCAGCCTAGATGATGAAAATTCGCTATATGAAGCGACAAAAGGCATAGAAGTTGTCATCCATCTTGCGGCAGCTGTAGGTATTGTTGATCCTGCTGCCAATTACAGGATAAATTTTGAAGGTACAAGAAAACTTGTCGGCGCATGCAAGAAAAATAAGGTAAAGAAAATAATATTTCTTAGCTCGGTCAGCGCAGTCCAAAAAAAAAGAGAAGCTTATGGCCAGTCAAAGCTTCAGGCAGAAAAGATAATAATAGATTCTGGCATAGACTATGTCATCCTTAGGCCAACTCTTGTCTTTGGCGAAAGCAGGCAGTTCAAAGTGATAAAAGATATCATCGCAAAGTATCCGGTTATACCGATAATTGGCTCAGGCAAGTCGATAATGCAGCCGATAAGTGTCGATGACCTGGTGGAGATGATTATAATGAGTTTAGGCATGAAAAATGAGATCATAAACCTGGCAGGCCCGTCGCGGATAACGTTCAACCAGATGATATCCAAGATTGCATCAAGTATGGGTATAAAAAAGCCTATGCTGCATCTGCCAAAAAGCCTTTGCCTGATTGCTGCATTTTTCCTTGAAAAAGCACTAAGGAGTCCACCCATTACAAGAAACCAAGTCTATGCCCTTACCCAGGATTCGACAACTGATATTTCTGATATGTTGGCCAAGTTCAAGCTAAAGCCAAAGACATTTGATGATATGGTCAAAAACTTCACCAAGTGCTGTTGATTATTCCATGCTCGATTACTGCCCCATTTGTTTTGGGATTGCAGTAAATACTCCATCAGCGGATGTTAAAAAGATTGCTTATCTGTGTTTCTCCTGATGAAACATAGTTGAAGAGCTATCGTTTATTATCTTTTACCGCTATTCTATCAAATACTCCAGCTAATTGGTTGCCTGTTAAGTTTATTGCAAAAGCCATTTGCTCATTGCACGCCCACCGAAGATAAAGAGGTTCATGTTTAGCTTAATTAGCTTAAAAAAGTTTATAAATCAAGCGCCTTTGCTATTTTTCCATGGATGAAAGAATAAAGCACTTAATCAATATCTTTTTGCTTGCCGTTATCACTCTCACTTTTCTTTACCCCTGGCTCAACACAGCAGAGCACCATTCAGGAGATATTGTCCTATATTATCTTCCAAGAGTTGAATTTCTAAAGCAGTCGATAGTTGAATACAGCCAGTTTGCTCCTCTATGGACCCCGTATTACATGGGTGGCGCAAGCTATGCTGGAAAGCCAATTTCTCCAACGTTCAACTATATTTTAGGGTCATTATTGCTTGTAATGCCTACTGCGCTTGGCGCAATCAAATACAGCATTATCCTGGGAATAATCCTTGCAGGGATTTTTATGTATATACTAACCTTTCACCTGCTGCAGGACAAGAAAGCTGCATTCCTATCGGCTATTGTTTACATGTTCAATGGATATGTGATTGAAAATATTATACATTCCGGATGGATGGTGTTTGCCTATACTTATCCGTTAATTCCCTTACTGGTCTATTTCAGCTTCAAGGCTATTTCGAAAAAATATGTCTTTTATTCTGTCCTTGCGGGCATTGTCCTTGCCCTTATGATACATGCTGGTGCCTGAATAATCTTTCTTTACAGCACGCAGATCTTTGCGATTTTCCTATTATCAAAGGTCTCATTAAGCAAACAAAAGTTATTGAAGATCGCCCTTATCGCAGGGATCGCTATAACAGTCGCTTTTTGCCTTTCAGCATTCAAGCTTTTTCCTGTACAGGAGTATATGAAAGTCAGCAGCAGGAACCTAAGCTACCAGGAGAGCAGCGGAAGGGCAGAGACACTTGCCCATCTTGTTCCCAGCATAATCAGTATCGTGGGCATTGTTCCACTTGGACTTATCCTATTTGGAGTATACAAAGGCTGGAAAAAGAAGACGATCATATTTCTTGTAGCGGTTTGCCTATTCTCATTTCTTGTTTCTATGCGCGGACCAATTCTCTATTTAGTCTGGAAATATTATCCTAGCTGGCAAGGGATGAGATATGCAAGCAGGGGCATGGTTCTTTTTGCCTTTGCAGGCTCCATCCTTGCTGGAGCTGGCCTTAAGGAGATAAATGAATATGTGAAGAACAAATCGAAAAAAATAGCACTCATCCATATAGTAATCATATTACTTACGATAATTAGCCTGCTTGTCCTAGGCAAAGGTCCGATTAGGATCGGCAGTGATGGTAAACAGTATGAGTATGGCAATATTGACGAGATGATCAAGCAAAATGAGGTAATGCAAGCAATTAGCAAGATGCCAGGGATTTTCAGGATGAATGTGTTTGAGACAAGAGGCATCGACTGGGGTACTGAGTTTTATACTGTGCCGCTTAAACTTGAACCAATTTTCGGCTATGAGACTGCATGGCTTACTGAATACATGAATGAATACCTGTCCCTTGCATATAATGATCTTCCCAAATTTTGGGGGATATTAAACGTCAAGTATATCACATCGAAGGAAAGGATAAATCTGACTGGATTTGAGATGATAGGTGAATACAAGCCGTGTAGCATATGCTTTCCGTCTATTCCTGAACTAGCCAAAGCCTATGGCCCATATCTGTTTGAGAACAAAAAATTCCTGCCTAGAGCATACATTGTAAATAACGGGATATTAGTGGTAGGTGAAAAAGCTTCAGCAAAAGATGCAATGTATTCGCTGATGCTTCACCCTGCCTTTGATCCTTCAAGATCAGTGATTGTGCTTGGCAAAGAAAAAATCAATCAATATGATATTGGATCCCTACAAAGGTTCAGCCATGTAATACTGACCAAGGGTTCGGTTGATGGGGAAGATAGAATCCTTGCTGAATATAAACGCAAAGGAGGAATCATCCTTCCCGATGTGCTTGTAGGCAAAAATTCAATAAGCGAGGAAGATGTAGGCCGAATGTTTAGCACAAACTCATCCTTTGTGCCTGTGGCGGACAAGAATATCCTCACTGTCAACTTTGACAACAAGAAAATAGCCCTTGAAAAGGAACAGTCAGGATTTCTTGTAGTCAGCGAGCAATATTCTATCTACCCCGGATGGGGAGCAACTGTTGATGGAAAACCTGCAGAGATATTGAGAGCTGATGGTGTGATAAGCGCGGTCGTGTTAGACAACGCGTCAAAACTGACCTTTGAATATAAACCAAAAAGCCTCCAACTAGGCGTTATAATATCAATAATTGCAGCTATTGCAATAGCTATTTATATGATATACTTTATTTACCGTAACTATGAAAAAAAAGTACAAAGTAATAGCTGAGCTGCTACTTATAATCCTGATTTTTTCACTTTTCTATAAATTTATGAATCTCTCTTATTCATTCACCTACCTTGCAAATGCAAATTTTGGATACTTTATAATTGCTATAGTCATCGCTTTTGGCACTCGCTTTGTCAACGCCTCGAGATTTTACCTCCTGGCAGGAAGCATAGGGGTCCATCTGGGATACAAGAAAAACCTAATGGTCCATTTTCTTACAGGATTTCTAGGAAGATTTACTCCTGCACGCGTAGGCGAGGGCTCAAAAGTCATGCTATTAGAAGGAGATAAACAAAAGATCGGCTTCCTGTTTATCCTGGAAAAGATCGTCGACTTGATTACATTGGTGATTATTTCAGTCATCGCAATCTTCACATTTTCGATGTATGGATCAATTGGAATAAAGCTTATGATCTTCCTAGGTTTTTTCACGATAGCGCTTGTTCTCCTGTTTCACATTGAAAAGATAATAAATCTGGTGATGAAAAGAGCAGTCCTTGAAAAACAATGGTTCTATAAGAATCTTAAGTCTATCCCGAAAAAAGCGTTTGTCATATTCCTGTTTAATTCGCTGGCCATAAGATTTTTGGTCTTAAGCATACCCTTTTTGGTCGCGATAGCACTGGATATCAGAATCTCCTACTGGCTTATTTTCCAGATGTATGCTGTTTCGATAATCGCTGGATGGCTTTCTGGCCTCCCAGGAGGCATGGGAACAAGGGAAGTCGCATATTCTTTTTTACTCATGGCTTATTCAATCACAAAAGAACTTGCAGGAATAGCTGCGATATTAGTCATCCTTGTTGATCTACTAGTAGAATCGGTCCTTGCAATAGCAGGTTATCTGGCATTGAAGGTTGGCAGGAAGTCACTTCCTCTTAACAATTAAATCTGCAAGAAGCCCTAGAAACCCGAGCTGAAAGGCTGCAAGAAGAACGATTATCGGCAAGTCAGTGATGTCCACCCTGATTAAAGCATCATAAAGTAGTATAATGAGTCCTATCACAAACAAGAAAAGGCTTGGAAATAAAAAGATGCGCAATGGATTAAAGTACATGATAAGCCTAAACATCAAGGTTGTAAAGCCGACAAAATCCTTTATAGGATGTATGGTCGATGTTCCCTTTCTCTTAAAATAGTTTATCGGCACATACTTGACAGTATAATCGTTTGTAAGACAGGCGATAGTTATCGTCGTGGTAAAGGAGAATCCGCTCGGGAAAAGGTGGAAGAACTCCATTGCAACATCTTTACGGAAAATCCTAAATCCGCTGTTGATGTCAGGAATGTTTCTTCCAGTAAGCAAGCGTGCCAGTGTCCTAAGGAAAAGTTTTGCAGGTTTTCTTAAGATCGGGTCACTAACCTTCCTTCCTGTCCTTGCTCCAACAACCATGTCATAGCTTTTGGAATGTCTCAAAAGTTTTGAGATGTCCATGATCGGATAAGTACCATCTGCATCGATGATGAGGATATAGCTATACTTTGCAACCTTTAATCCTGTTTTGAGGCTTGCGCCGTATCCCAGGTTATAAGGATGAGTCATCAACTTAATCTTCCTGATATTTTTAAGGATCTGGCTGCTTTTGTCAGTGCTTCCGTCATCTACCACTATAAGCTCATAAGCAACCTTGAGCCTTTCCATTTCTTTTTTTAACTCATCTATCGTATTCTCAACACTGCCTTCCTCGTTAAATACAGGCATTATTATGCTTAACATCGAGCCACCTTCAGCCACTCTGCAAACAGCCTCATCCCTTCGTCAATCCTTATCTTTGGATCATAGCCAAGCAAAGCTTTTGCCTTAGATATGTCTGCATAAGTGGCCTTAACGTCTCCAGGCTGGCTTTGAACATGATTAACCTTTGCTTTTTTTCCAAGAGCTTTCTCGATCACCTTTATGAATTCCTTCAACTCAACAGTGTGTGATTCTCCCAAATTTATAATCTCAAAATCAAGGTTCTTATCGAGCGCTGACAACAAGCCTGAGACAATATCAGTGATATAGGTGTAATCTCTCCTGGAGCTGCCATCACCATAAAGCTCAATCTGCCTCCCTTCAAGGATAGCCTTTGTGAATTTGAAGGGTGCCATGTCTGGCCTTCCTCTCGGCCCATAAACAGTAAAAAACCTTAGGCAGGTAATCGGGATATGGTAAAGGTTATGGTAAGATGCACATAAAAGCTCGCCTGCTTTCTTTGTCGCAGCATAGGGGCTTATCGGGCTGTCCACCTTGCTGTCCTCTGAAAAGGGCAGGCTGCTATCACCGTAAACAGATGATGAGCTCGCAAAGAGAAAATTTGCGAGCTTTCTTTCCTTGACTGCCTCAAGCAGGTTTATAGTCCCCAGGATGTTTACCTTGGCAAAGCCTGCCGGATCTTTAATAGAAGGCCTTACTCCTGCTTTGGCGGCAAGGTGGATGACCTTATCGACTGGATTCTTATCAAAAAATTCATCAAGGCTTTCCTTATCCAACAGGTCAAGCTTGACAAAAGAAAAATTACTGCTTTTTTTGCACACCTCAAGATTTTTTTCTTTGATTGAAGGAGAGTAATAAGGATCAAGATTATCGATGCAGATTACGCTATCTCCTCTATTCAAAAGCGCTTCACAAACATGCGATCCGATAAATCCAGCTCCACCAGTAACAAGGATTGATGCCATAATATCATAGGCTTTTAAAATAATTTATAAACTTAACGAAATATATAAAAAGTCTTGACATACACTCAGCCTATGTTCAGAAGATCACAACTTGAGGGTGTTTTTTTGCTAATATTTATAACCACATTCCTCCTGCTTGGCCTTTCAAATAAATGGGATGCAAAGCTTGCTCATCCTATGCCATACGGCTATGGTGCTTCTGATGCTTTTTTCCATGCGTCAGTCGCAGAATATATGGTCGAGCAAGGAAGGGTAAAGTACACTCCTCCCTATGAAGTAGGGGGGTATGAAAAAGTGCTCGATGCTCACCCACCGATGCTGTTCCAACTCACTGGTATCTTTTCAACATTCACGGGCTCTGCAGCATATGACAGTATCTACTTCATAACCGTAATCGCATATCTTCTTGCTATCTTAGTGCTATACCTGATAATCAGGCAGTATAGCAAAAATATTGCAATTATCTCGCTGCCATTCGGCCTTCTTATACTAAGCAATAAGTTTTCGATCAGCCTTCACTGGGGATATTGGCTGCTTATCATGGGCATCCTATTCATGATTTTCTCTCTTTGGGCATTAACAAGAATTAGACTCAAGCATTCCTACATCATCCTTGCGCTAGCCCTTGGTTCTCTTCTGATCGCCCACCAGCCAGAAGGGGTTTTTATCATCGGATTCATCATGCTCTATCTGGGCGCTGATGCATTATTTAATAGAAGAATAGACAAGACCAGTTTAAAGTCAGTTGTCTTTGGGCTATTGATCGCACTTGTCCTGGCAGCATATTCCCTCAATATTTTTTATAACACATTCATGCAGACAGAAGGATATCGCGGCAAATTCGATACAGAATTCGGAGCTAA
>DASRUK010000045.1:0-2104 GCA_035655475.1 Candidatus Nanoarchaeia archaeon | reverse complement strand
CGCACGGTCTTTTCTTTGTTAGCTTCATCCAACTTAACCCATTCTTTTGTCACTATGGTTTTTTCTTTTATGGGCTTGCCATCTGCGTCTTTATTGTCGGTGTCTATCTCCTTGACCACTTTTGTTTCCTTCACAGTCACTTTTCCTTCAGGGCTTGTCCTGAACACATTCAGAGCTTGCCCATCATCGGTAAACAGCGTTTCTATCTTGAATCCGTCTATCTCGTCATCGCCGCTCTGGGTTTTGGTTATCTGTGAGATAAGCTTTTCATCCTTATTTGATATCTTCAATTCACTTCCTTCATCAAGGCTGCCCTCAATCACTGCCTCTTTGCCTGCGCTTTTGATAGCACTGACTACCTGAGCCTTTACAATGGGGTCTATAGCTATTGGCTCAGAGGTCCCGCTCTGAATCTTTGTGCTCAATATCTTTTTTTCAAGCTTGCCGTTAGTTACTTGAATCTCTTCCAATATCCGGATATTCCCATGTTTCTCTGTTTTGATGACACTTGTAACTTTTTCGTTTCTTTGATTGTAAAATGTCCCATCTGCTGCTTTATACACCGCCAATTCATCACTCCCGTCCACCTGCATGTAATTATCCACTCGCTTTAAGCTACTCTTCCCTATCTTTATCGATGTGGGGGATTCTTTTGCTGAATATATAACCTCTTTCTTGGTTGCATCAATTGGGTAGAGGAAACCATTTATGTCTTTGGCCATAATCGTTGTCCCGACAACCTCTAAAGACTTTATAGGTCCATTATAATCATACTTGTTCATCCCGAGACTAGCTTCTAGATCCTTTATTTTTTGATCGGTGTTAGCACCAGAAACCGTAGCTATATCGACTTTATTGGTGGTTTTTATGAATTGCTGCACACCGTTAGTTGTTTCAATCGGCCTGTACACATCTCCTGTTTTTGGATCATAGTAATTTCCGCTATTTTGATCGTATGCATAGCCTTTCGACTGTGCAGCCCTTGCCACTTCAAGATCAACTTTAAGCTTGGTATAATCTTCTTTATAATTCTCAGTAAGGTATTTTTGCAGTTGGTTGCTGCCTGCTGCTGTGCTAGCCAAAAGCTGCCTTCCTGCGGTTCCTCCCCCCTTAATGAGATGTGCTATAGCACCATCCCTTATATCCGTTTCCTTAGTATCTTTTAGCTGCCAATTCAGGGCCTTTTTTGCGAGCTGCTGGTCTTTGTCTGTATTGTCTTGGGACTTTTCAAAAAGATTTTCTGCTGTCTCTTCTCTAAGTAGAATCTCCTGTCTCCTGATCTCATATTGTTTATCCAATTGATCGAGCGTTGAAATCGAGCACTTATCATCTGTCTTACAGGATGCAAATTTAAGGCCTAAAGTTTCAAGATCGCTCAATTCTTTAGAAGATGCAAACTTGGATTTCTGTATTGTAGTTGCTCCTGATGCACTTTTGCTTATTTTGTCTTGTACCTTTTTGTCGATTTGTTCTATGGCAGAATCTGCGCCTGTCCCGCTTTCCATCCCAACCACAGCACCAGTGATTCCACTGTTCTGGTTACCATAATCAATAAAATTGCCATTTTCAGTATAGAACGCAATGCTGAATAGGGATATAATAAAGGCAAGAGCTATCAGGATCGTGCCGAACTGCTTCCCTTTCCTTGACATCTTTTTGCGCTTCATCTAGCCAAAGAGCCCTCCGCTCTCGCTTTCAGGCTCCTCGCTCTGCTGAAGCTTGCTGCAAAAGTCATCATGTATCTTCCATGTGTCCGAGTCGAAAATTGAGGTTATTTCCTGGATTGTTATGCCTAAATGAGAAAGCACCTTGGTGCCTGCACATAAATGATAACCATATGGGCTTTCAGGAGTTATCAAGAATCTGCATGTTGCCGCAATTCCCGCCCCTACTATCTTAAATGGATCAGATAATGTGGCTCTAATCAGATTAAGATAATAAGTCCATAATGCTGTAAAAGGAATCACCTGGAAAACTTCCCCTACAACGTACTTGCACGTGGCATATTCTTTTTGGTCCTCGCATGCAAAGACAGGCAATCCTTGCTTTCCAACTCCGGTCTGCAAACAGTCGGCATACATGCACTGTATCTGCCTGTACTTGT
>DASRUK010000044.1:0-18933 GCA_035655475.1 Candidatus Nanoarchaeia archaeon | reverse complement strand
TCCTTAAGCAGGCACCCATGTTTTGCACATATATCCCTGATAATATTTGAAGTGGCATCATTGACGACAACAACCCCTTTCTTATTTCCAACCATATGATCCACGATTATGGCAAGCAGCATATTCCCATCGACGATGGTTCCATCGTCAAGCAGGATCTCGACCCTGTCTGCATCGCAGTCAAATCCTGCTGCAAACACCGCTCCATCAGCTTTTATCATGTCCCTAAGATAAGCAAGCGATTCTTTTGTAGGTTCGACTTTTCTCTTAAAGATCCCTTGCTCTTGGTTTATAACCCTAATATTTTTAACACCCAGGTCTTTTGCCACCTTCTCAAGCAGATATCCTGTGCCGCCGTTTGCATCAGCGATAACTTTATAATTATTTTCAATAGTGCCTGTAAGGTTGCCGATAAATTTGGAGTAGACCGATGAGATATCTTTGATTTTAATAGAAGGCTTTCTTGCAGGAACATCCTTGACTTTTCTAAATGAGTTTATCACAGTTTGCATCTCGTTAGGAACAAGAACAGCTCCATCCGATGACAAGAATTTAAGGCCGTTGAACTCCGGTTCGTTGTGGGATGCAGTTATCATTATCCCTCCATCAGCCTTAAACTCTCTGACTGCAAGGCTCA
Source organism: Candidatus Nanoarchaeia archaeon (assembly GCA_035655475.1). Lineage (GTDB taxonomy): Archaea > Nanobdellota > Nanobdellia > Woesearchaeales > JACPBV01 > DASRUK01. The sequence continues at coordinate 18,296 of DASRUK010000044.1, read as the reverse complement.
ATGCAGGTATAGGTATAATTCCGACATCCAGTACGTTTGTTACGCTTTCGATTACTGCCTTATAGACAGCGCTGCCTGAGGGCCTTGTGTCTCTGCCGACTACTATTATCGGCCCTCTTCCTATCTTTTGACTCAGATAGTTATAATATGCAAAGGCATATCTTCCTGCAACATCACTTGTAAGGTCCAGGCCATATATCCCCCTTATCCCTGAGAAAGATTCAACAAGCATCCTGTTCTGCAAGGCTAAGTCATTTATAAAATTAATGGATGATATAGCAAAAGACCCAATATTTTGAGCAATCAAACAGGTCTTTCTGCTAATACGAAAAGACATTAGTTTGCTCAATAGATTTTGTCTTTGAGTATAGTTCCAGCTATCCTCGGAATAAAAGACGATAAAAAAGAGCAACCTTTTTATACTAGTCTCGTCTATAGGTTAACTCGGGGATTTATGGCTCAAGAGGATCTGGTTTCCCTTGGTGGAAACATAGAATTAGTAGGATTTTCAAAGGTTGAAAGCTTAAGGCAGATAGTGCTAAAGAAGATTATCGGCAATTATGTCAGGCAGATACAGGATAAAAGAAAGGACTATGAGAAGCTTTCCATCACCCTTCTTGAACAGGATAACGACTGCAAGGTAAAAGTTGAACTTAAACTCGGCGCAAACATTTTGGTTTCAGAATCAGTTGATTGCAACGTGTTTATGGCTGCAGACAGCGCATTAAAGAAGATTATTGCACAGGCCTAGCAAGCTTCTCCTTAAGCTCCATAAGCTGCATTATCTTAAGGGTCTTAATCTCTGATTTTAGTTGTTCTATCTCTTCTTTTAACTCATATATCAATTCATAGTTATGCTGCGTATTGTTGACATTCTCTTCGACTATGGTGGAAACATCCGTTATCTGGGTAAACTCAGACCTGATCTGTTTTATCCAGCTGTCTACATTCTCTATGAAACTTTTGGTCTCGGCATCCATTTTTTTTGTGATCAGTGAAGCATAAAGGTACGTTCCCTCTTTATGCCTCACCAGCCAATTCTTGCCTCTTTTTTAGGGATTTTCTGTGAAATGATTTGGTTAAACTAGTATACAAATCTGTATATTTGTGATATTTAAAGCTTTTGGTTTTTTTAGCTGCTGCAAAATATATATTAGAGAAGCACAATGAAATTAATCTATTGCATCCAGATACCCTGGGATGAAACATCTCATCACGGTGGGCATCGTCGTATTATTCATAGGGCTAGCTCTTATTCTTCTGGGTATATTGTCATCCGGAAAGTCAAAGATAGCTGTTGGAGGATTTATCGGATTTATCCCTTTTGGATTTGCAACTGACAGAAGATTGCTTTGGATAGGAGTAGTCTTGGCTGTGCTGATGTTGATTTTCTATCTGATTATATTCCTCTACCCCAGATAGCACCTTTCGCAAGCTATATATATCAGCGGAATAAAAAAATAGGGTTATGTCGATGATAAATTTCATGCTCATCATGCAGATATTCATCCTTCTTAACCCTCTTGCATCAGTCCCGTTCCTTATCTCAGCCTACAAGCGCAGGCTCAACGTCAGGATTATAGCGTTCAAGTCAGTCATCGGCGCTTTCATCATCGCTTTCATCATAGCTATCTCGGGTCACTTGCTCTTTGACATCTTTGGCATAACCTTGAATGGCTTAAAGATAGCAGGCGGTGTAGTCCTTATCTTGCTTGGTATCAACATGATACGGCCAAAAAATGGAGGCCATGAGGTTGGAGACATAGACGGTTTGGCTGCACTCATCGCAACTCCCATGTTGACAGGCCCAGGAACCATCTCATTTATCACAGTCAAGGTCTACGAGATAGGCCGCCTGGATATAATATTCAATCTAATTTTGGCATTCCTTTTGCTGGGCATTGTATTTATCACCCTGGCAATGTTCATAAATAAGATCAATCTAAAGATAATAGATGTTTTATCAAGGGTCTTTGGTTTGTTTCTGACTGCTGTCGCAGTCGAGATGATTGCAAAGGGGATAAGCGGCTTTGTGCAGGCATATGCAATCTTGCCAAAGTAAGCTTCCTTAAATTTTATATAAATTATAATCGTAAAGTATAAAAATATCCCCTAAGAGCCAGATTGGGATGGAAAAGGAAAAAATTTACGAAGACGACGAGGAAGAAAGCGGCCTTTATGAAGAATATGGAAAAGAAGACCTGGGATCAGATGATGAGGTCTCGCCTGAAGAAGAAGGATTCATGCAGGGCTATGATGAAGTTGATGAAGAGCCTTCTGATGAAGACATTTCCTAAACCTTTATAAAAGCAGAATTTATCCTATCCTTCTATGATAATCAAGAAAGCTACAGCTGCCCTGCCCACGGAATATGGCGATTTTGTCATGCATGTTTATGAGGATGACAAGGGAGATCATCACGTTGCTCTGGTCAGGGGCGATGTAAAAAAAGATATGATTGTCCGTGTCCATTCCGAATGCCTGACAGGAGATACCCTGCATTCATTAAGATGTGACTGCGGAAAACAGCTAGATAAGGCTATGAAGCAGATTGCAAGGGAAGGAGGGGTCCTGCTATATCTCAGGCAGGAAGGAAGAGGAATCGGCCTTTTGAATAAGATAAAAGCCTACGCTCTCCAAGACAAAGGCTTTGACACAGTAGAAGCAAACGAGCAGCTTGGCTTCAAACCCGACCAAAGGGATTATACTATAGGCGCAAAGATACTATCTGACCTTGGCCTGACTACTATAAAGCTCCTTACAAACAACCCAAAGAAGATTACTGGCCTTGAGAGATACAACCTAAAGATAGTTGAAAGGATTCCGCTGGTGATAAAAGCAGGCAAGCATTCTGAAAAGTATTTGAAGACAAAGAAGGAAAAATTAGGCCATTTATTGGATTCTGAAGGGGTTTGTTAGAAAGTAGGATAAATCATGCTACTTTCTGTATAGATATAAACCGCTTGATTTTTGCATGACCTCTCTCATGCTAGGAGTCTCATATAGAACTCTCTCATTTTTTGAGTGCAAATCAAAAATAAATTTTACTGTCCCCTCATATTGACTTTTTAACTCCCCCATGATTCTTACAGTGGTTAAGATATTAGCCAGTGCAGAGTCATTGCTTAGCCAGAATTGGGTATGGTTTCCATCAATGAAATGCTCAATCTTATCGTCATATCTCATGTGTGAGTTAGCCAATGGAGTTCCAGGATATGGCTGAAGCACTCCTAGCTGAATAGTTAGATTAACGCCAGAATTTACAGCTGTTCTTGCAAACATATCCATCTCTTCAGCCATCCTTTGAGTATATTCTCTTGTTATCAGATGAGGTGCAAGTATGTATGAAATCATTAAATTTTTGATATTGGTCGGAAGCTGAAAGTATTTTACATATCACATTTTGTTCCCCGTCAAGCATTTCCTGGCTGCGAGACAGCCTGTTATGGTTTCTGCCTATTGCGCCAGCAATTTCTCCTGTTAAACAGTCCCTTCCAACAAAAAGGCTCATTATATCCATAGTGCGCACAAACTGCATTGTATAATCGAAAAACCTTCTATCAATAAGGTATGCGGTATTCATAAACATACCATACTGCCTGTAGGGTTTTGCTTTCCTTACTTGCTTGATTATCTGCCCATACTTGTCTATTGAATCTGGCCTGATAGGATTAGAATCACAAAACTGTATAATTGTAGTTTTATCACAAGTGTTTGCGATTATTGCTGTTGCGGCTTGTGAAAGCAGGGCTTCATCAAACGAAACTCCTAACCTGGAAGGCCCAACGCAAAAACCACAACCTTCTGGGCAGTAGTCTGATACTATAACTCTTAATAGATAGTCGTCCCCATCCTCAAATTTGGCTTTTGAAATGGGGATAATTCCTGCAGGAAATTCCCTGCATCTACCTTTGCCTTGAAGATATCTCCCTGATAGAGTAAATATGCCCTCTGCATCAGCTGTCAAGCCGTCTTCAATAGCCTTCAATAAATGAGGAATATTTCCCCCGCTGCCAGAATAAACATAATCTAGGCATTTGTTTTGCTGACCCCATAAAAGGGAAGTAGTAATTGGCTGCCTAACTTGAGAATCTAGGGTCAACTCCTGAGGTGAATAATGGCTTAGTCTTGGTTCCTCAAAATGCCTTCCACCTAAAACAACCTTTGAACCAATTTCTTGCTTCCATTTCTTGCTAAGATTTAGTGCAAGACCTGCATACGCAGAGCAAGCGGATATGAAAATAACTAGCGGTTTTAGGTCTGCCATTTGCTTTGAGCAAGTATCGATAAGATCGGTAAGAGAACTAGGATTGTGATTATTTGTTGGAACAAAACAAACTTCATGGCTGTCACATCTAGCGATAATTTGGTTTATTGTTGATAGGGTAAGCGATGAATTGGCATTACATTTACATCCATCTTCAAAGCAACTGTACATCAAACTTAAGTCTACCAAGGCTATTTTCATTTAAAAGTAGTAAACTATGCGTTACATTAAAAACCTGCTGAAAAGCAATTTATCTCATAATATCATAACATTATAGAAGGAATAAATAATTAGAACCTAAGCACGCCCATAACCTTAGCGATATCCTCCTCAGATATCACAAACAAAGTATCAGTCCAAGTCGACATAGTCTCGATTATATTTATCCCGTTCTCAGCAAGTAAAGTAGATAGATAAGCGATAACTCCTGGCGTCTTCTCAAGCTCCTCAGGGCTTTTTAAGTTTACTTCAGCCAAGTTTTCACTCACTCTGATTATCTTGTTCCTGAACAATTTAGATATCTCATCCAAAAACTCAGATGACGTGATGATTGTTATGGTTGAAGAACCTTCTATTATATGAAAGACGCCTGCTTTCTTCTTTACATCCTTGTGCAGCTCTATGAGGTGGTTGAAATAGACATCCTTCTCAACGACGACGACAACTATCTTATTCTTGACTTCAAGCTTGCTTTTTTTTAACAAGTCCATTATCTTGTTCTCAAGTATCTCTTCTTTCTTTATCTTGGCATAATACCTTCTGCATGCGATTAGTATTGCATCAAAGTTATCCTTTAACGAAAGGTTCTCATCTTCCACTATCTTTCTTGTCAAGGAAGAATAGTTCATGAGCCCTTTCCTGACACAATCCTTTATGCTCGGATGCTCGTTGATATATTCCTCAGTGAGTTTTGTGATATTCATTAAGTTCACCTTTTAGTTGTTTAAGATTAACCTTGCACCACTTTTTATTGCCGCATTCATAAGAAAAAGATACAGCAGAAAGTAGTGTCAATATACGATAAAGCGCCAGCCTCTCATAAAATTGCTTTGAAACAGTGCCATGCTTAAGGTATCCTTTCATGAAGATATTCTGCAGGCTCGGCCTGCCATTAAACATCCAGATAAAAGTTTTGGCAAGGTCGAGCTCGTTATGGCCAGACATCGCCCATTCCATGTCGATTATTCCATTTATCCTTCCATCATGGGTAAGGATATGTGAAGAATGATAGTCTTTATGCAGCAAGCAAGGCTTTTCAGCTATCTTTAACAAATGATTGTTGTCAAAGATTATCTTTTTTATCTCCCTTTTTAGAAAAAGATGCCCTGGTATCTTGCCAAGTTTCTTCTCAGTGTCATACTTGACAAATTTTTCCCAGGTAGTGAACTTTGGCTCTATTTGCCGGCCTATTATCCATCCAAAAGAGCTGAACTTGACAGAGTGTATCTTTGCAAGCATCTCTCCTGAAGCCTTGACAAGCTTTCTATCTGATAAAGATAAAGCCTTACCCTCAACCTTCTGCATCAATAGATAATTCCTGCCCTGTTTTATGACATTTGGGACAGGAACATCTGTCTTTTTCCCAAGCAGGCGATAGAGATAAGCTTCCTTCTTGGCTTTCCAGAAGTCGCGAGGATAGATCCTGAGGACATAATTCTGTTGAGCTTGGATATCGTAGGTTTTGTTGATAGCTCCTTTTTTGAACCGTTTTACATAGGCCGGCTTTATGCCAAGCTGCCTGAGTATTCCCCCAACTTCATTAGTCATTATGATGCACCTAACCTACCCCCAAATGCTCTATTTGAACTCTATCTTTGATTCTCTGATAAATTGCAAAATGTCCGCTCTTATAACTACCGCACTCAGATCCAGATAATCACCAAGGGCTTTTTGCATCTAGACATTATTGTATAAACTGATATATAAATGTTTTGTTTTGGACATCCATATCCGGAAAAGATATTAAAAATCGTTTGCTCAAACGACATGGGTAAATGGCGATTGATAACTAAAAGAACAAGAAATTTAAGTTTACTCTGACAAAAAGAAAGCAGGATGATCAACACTGTGATGATGGACAACCTCTATCATCTCGATAACATCTTCAGCCGTTAGGTCTACACCATGAAACTTTTTCATATGGCCCTTGATAATCTCAATTACCTCTTTCTCGTTTACGCTCCTCACTTCAAAGCCATCCTCACAGGTTACTTTCAGTATTTCCATTAAGCAGCTTTCATAATCCCCCTTATATCATCTGCACTCATATCTTTATTGTGGAAATTCTTCATATGGGTTTGAGTGTGCTCGATTATTTCTTTTTCATTTTTAATTTGTATGGCAAAGCCATCCTCGCATGTCACTTTCATTGTTTGCATTTACATCACTTCATTATTAAAGATTTTCTAGATTAAAAATATTCTCTGACTCTAGCATCGCTAGCATATCTAGCTCCTTATTTAAATAGGACAAAAACATAGCACCTAGAGGGGGTGGTTATTATGAAGAGATTATTTGTAAGCTTATTCTTGTTTTTGTTTGCTTTGGCATCTATGGGATATGCTAATGATATGGTGATCGCTAACTCCCATATCAGCGCAGAAAATGGAGGAGTCAACTATATAACTTTTGTCGTCATAGATAATAAGGACGGCAGCACAGAGATGGACCACTATGGCGATTTTGAAAGCGATGACCTTCATGCATATGATGAATCGCTTGGGATCATGTATGAGGAAAATGACTGCGAGAACATGGGAGGATGCAAGGATGTAAGTTATGAAGGGTTTTGTGATGAAGATGGAAACTGTGATGAGGACGAACCTGGCTATGATGAAGAAGAAGGCGCTTATGCAGAAGATGAAGAGTATGACAGCTGCGATTATTCATTATGTTACGGTGATGATTGCATAGAAGACGATGATGGCTCCTACTGGTGTGATGGAGAAGACTGCGATTGGTTTTGTATAGATGAAGAGACCTCTGACTGCGAAGACGGCAGTTGCGAAGAGGATGAGGAAGAGTTTGACTGCAATGAAGACGGTAGCTGTGATGAGGATGAGGAAGAGTTTGACTGCAGCGATGGCAGCTGTGATGAGGATGAGTTTGACTGCAGCGATGGCAGCTGTGATGAGGATGAAGAGTTTGACTGCAGTGAGGATGGTACTTGCGAAGAAGACGAAGAGGATTGCCAGGACGGCAGCTGTGATGATGAATTTGATTGCCAGGACGGCAGCTGTGAAGACGAATATGAAGACGCTGACATGTTCTGCGATGATGATGGCAACTGCTATGAAGAGTTGGAAGACAATGATTATAAAGAAGAGGAGGTAAGTTCGTCCGACGATGAGTGGGTCAGCAGAATCATAGGAGGATTGATCGATATCTAGATTATTTTCTTTTTTTTCTATTTACCCATCTATCCAGCAAAAATAAGCATAAATATCCAGAAATCATTTGCAAAAAAGGGGTGATCAAATATGAAGATGACCTTTTTATTTGCTGTTACAGTCATGCTTACGGGGATAGTGGCAGGCGAGGATTATCAAACCGTGGAAGGAAGCAGCACTCAGGATGAAACTATTTTGACAGGAGCAAGAGGTATGTATGTAGATAAGAGCGATGATGGATATGAGTGCTATAAAAGAGACGGCAGGACAATATGCCAAGATAGTGATGATAATATCTGCTACCGCGGGATCGAAAGGTGGCATTGTGAATTTGACGACGACTATTTATACGATTGCGAAAAGACAGGCCATGGATGGCGCTGCTTTAACGATAGTAGTTCTAAGAGGGTAATTACCAGGGATGATTATTGCAGAAGTGATGGTTGTACCCGATACGCAGGGTATAAAGACAGCACAGATTATGGCAATTATGGGAATGACAATTTATTCAGGTCCAGAGATGATTATGGCTATTATACATACAAAGAAGATGGCAGGGACACCAGAAAATCTTCGACCGATAAACACTTTAGAAGAGATTACAAGGCAGATTATGACTATATAGACAGATGGTATTGCAGCAAGGAATATGGCCGCTGGTATTGTGGCGGCTTGGAGGACGACGATGATTTCAGTGGTTCAAGAGTACTGTCCAAGATGATAAAACCGTAACCTTTTTTATTTCTATATTATTTGCATCCATCTATGGATAAAGACTATCGCCAAAACTGCCGAGTTGTCAAAAACCACCAGTCACCGCAAGTGAGTGGGGTATTTACAACAAATAAAATTTATAAAGCCAGATAAGATTCCCTTGATTTATGAGACATTTGATTGAGCAGCCAACTGATGTTGCAAGTGGCAAGCGCATATATACAGCTATTGCAACATATGTAAGTGACAGAGTAGAAGTAAATATATCGGATGGGACAAGACAACTAGATGCAATTTTATTGAGCGGAGGTTCGGACGGAACTACTGAGCTAGATCATCTTTTATATCTTAGTAGACATGATGGATATTTACAAGGGGATATACTATACGTTGTCCGAGAAGGAAGAGGCCCCAGATTAGTTATCGGTTTTTCAGAGGATATGCAAGCGACAGTTGAAGGTCAACCGCTAGTTAGCTCTGTAAGTGAGTATAAAGAAGGAGGGATAATCAGGGCTGTTCCAGTTTTACATACTGTCTGGGAACATCAAAATGGAACAGAATATACTGGAATCGCATGGGTTCCAAGATACAATCGGAATGGTGAAGAGTCTTTTTTCCAAAAAGTCCGAATAAAAGGATGTATTGGTATAGCCCCGGGAGATTTAGTTATGGAAGCAGGAATTACGCATATAGGTAAGAATATTACGGCTATGACTTCAAAAAATTATGTAATCTCTCCTTCTGGAAGATAGCGAGTGGCTATCAAATCCGCAATTCAAATCAGGTTTTTGCAAAAATAAATAATAAATCAATGCAGTAATAATACCTAAATTAAAGATAATTGCAGATTTCCAAACTTCTTTCAATCCCTTCTATTTTCAAGTTGGTTGGACCAATTGGTGCTGTTATGGACAAACCAAGCAATATGCCTTGAACAATCTAAGCTCTTAATCTAATTATCCGTTATATAAATCTTTGGAGGTAAAAACCATGAAAACCAAAAAACCATTATTGTTGTCTATAGTTTCCTTGCTAGTTACACCTCTAACCTTAGCAGATGACTGCGGAATAACCAATCTAGCACAATGTATCCCTCAGAAGCTATTTGAGTATCTCCTGAGCTTGATCAATGCTCCTTTCCAGCCTTTCCTTGCTCTTACAAAGAGCTTACTGTATGAAGCAGTTAACGTCTCAGTTTTTCAGCCTTTGTGGGCCATTATAGTCTACATCATCTCAATAATCAAGAACCACCAGTCATCGCTCTTTAACCGCTATAGACTGGTGGAAAGAGAAATTCTACGAAAAGCTTCTGCTTCTTAAGGATAGGATGAACACAGAGACTGCAAGAGAGATGGCTGAAGAGAGGCATGAATTCATGCAGGAATTTCTGGATAGGTTTAAACAAGAAATAAGTTATAGATAAGCATGGGCTGGCCTTGCTGGATATAAATCAACCCTTAGTCCGGTTGGCATTATTGAATATCTGGCCTGAAGCGATAAAAATGCGCTTTCAATATCTTCCACGCTTATATAGACCTGCCCCTCCCTTTTTAGAAGGGTGTACTTGAGGGGTTTTCTTCCGTCAATCCTCATGATGTGTATATGGTCTGTCTTTTCTCCCTTTGTTGTTCTGACTTCTAACCCCTTGCCATCTTCAAACTTTTGATAAGGTGGGTGATAGGCTAGGCTGCTCGTGATGACTAAGTCTCCTGTATGCGCTGATAAATCTCTTCTCCTATGTGCAAAAAGTCCTGAATATACTTTTCTGTCCCGCCTGTCAGCAGTGCCATTATATTCATCGTGTGCTTGCGGCGCAAAAACAAGCTCCGCAGCAGACCCGTCGGATAATTTGACTGGATGAGACACCTGCCCTGCTAAGCCCCGATGGGCAATACCATAAGATCCCAGCTCCCTTAAAAGAACTCTACGCCTGAAATCACGCATGTTAGCCCGCAAGGTAAGTGCTTGTTTATATTGACTTGCTGCATCAGGAGTTATCTGCCTGTACCTTGAGTCATCGAATGCTACAGCCATCTCAGCAATTCTAGGATCAGGCCCTACCTCCTCACCTGTCCTGTGGTCTCTTGCCCTAAGGGTAGTGGTATTTGATTTGTATTGGTGATCTGCCTTTATAAGGGACATTGCCCTCATAAAATCATCAAGCTGGATAAAGCTATGAGTGCCAATTTTTATGATTGCAGGGCCTTTTTCATATCTTCCATGAAGTAAGCTCATCATGTCTGTAAATATACCCTCATATTCAAAGTTAGTAGTAGGCCTTGATTGAGGTCGAAAGACAAGCCCTCCAAGCCTAAGCTGCCTGCCCCTAGATCTTTCATTTAGTACACCATCACTATCTGCGCCGACTTTCTTAGCTGCTTCTCTATAGGTTATATCTTCAAGAGTGCCTTCAAAAGGATTGATCACTTTTTTTTGCAGCCTTGGAAGGCCGATATCCCCTGCATAGTGATAGCTGACTAGATTATGATCTCGTGCAACAGCATCTCCCCCATGAGCAAAAAGCGGAGAAATGATGGTTCCGGTGGATAATTCTTTAGAAACAACCATGATTGGTAGATTGATTTCTAGGTTTTTATACCTTAGCTTGCAGGACAAGCGTCAATTAAGCATATTGCACCAATAAAGCGCCTACTTTGGGTTTTTAATATCTGACTTAAACACTTATCCCAAATAACACTTTGACTAGATAACCGATGCCAAAGCTAAGCAGGGCTACTCCTATGCTTATTGCTGCCATCTCAAGAAATCTTTTTGAAAAAGAGACCTCATTGACAACAGAGATGTAATACGTAAAAAATAAGATTATGACAACAACCGTAGTAAACGTAAGTCCCAAGGCGATAAAGACATTATCCAGAAGCAAGAAAGGTAGTATCAAAAGCAGTACTGTAAATATATAAGCGATTCCTGTGTAAATCGAAGATTTGAAGGGTGTTTTGGTCGAGTCTCCTGATTTTACAGAAAGATATTCTGATGCAGCCATTGACATCGCAGCAGCAATCCCGACGATAAGCCCAGTCATGGCGATAAGTGAGGAGTTGGCAAGCGCAAGAGTAAATCCTGCAAGGCTGCCGGTAAGCTCTACTAGTGCATCATTAAGTCCAAGAACTATAGAACTCACATATTTTAGGCGCTCTTCATCAAGCAGTCCGATCAATTTTTTCTCATGCTCTTCTTCATCTTTCTCAATATCTTTTATGCCTTTGATAGCCAGTTCAGAATAATTTATCTGAGCGCGCTTTTCTCCCCTCTCCATAAGTTTAACTGCAAAGGTAAGGCCAAAGATAGAAGCCATCAGATAATATTTCCAAAGGTTGAAAGTAGAGGGTTTTACTTCCTTTCCGGTATGCTTTAGAAAGAACTTGTAATGGCTTAACTCATCATCAGATATGCGCTTTAATGTTTTCCTATTTTTTGCATCCTGCCCGCTGAGCTTTTTATAGACAAGATGCTCGGTTATCTCATTCTTCTGCGCCGCAAGAAGTTGCTCATGTAATTTCCTGTCCATAGGCTGTTTTCTGGTTTGAGACTATTTAAAAGTTCCTAGTCCTCGACATAAATTGGATATGTTATGATAAATGGTTGTTTTGCATAATATTACTCATCATGGCTCACTCATAACATTTTACTCTTCTCGTCCATCCAAAACCCTTAAATTCAGCCTTTATAGACGCTATAAACCCCAAATTTAATAGAAACCTTTATAAACAAGCCCCAATTGAAATTAACCAGGAAAAAAGTTTCTAGGGGAAATTAATGCCAGAAAACAACCAATCAGAATATACTGCAAAAGATATCCAGGTACTTGGCGGCCTAAGTGCTGTAAGAAAAAGGCCGTCCATGTATATAGGTGACACAGCGATAACCGGCCTCCACCATATTGTCTTTGAAGTTGTTGACAACTCGATTGACGAGGCTATGGCAGGCTACTGCAAGAATATCAGCGTCATTATCCACAAGAACGGCATGGTTTCAGTCATTGATGACGGCAGGGGAATTCCTGTTGACATCATGCCTAAGTTTAACAAGTCTGCAGTTGAAGTCATCCTGACAGTGCTTCATGCAGGAGGAAAGTTTGACAAGACCGCATATAAAGTGAGCGGAGGCCTTCACGGAGTTGGCGTCTCCTGCACCAATGCGCTTTCTAAAGAGCTTATCGTCCAGGTCAAAAGAAATAACAAGCTTTACGAGCAAAAATACGAGCGTGGAAATCCGATGACCCCCCTATTGGAGGTCGGCACAAGCACCAACACAGGAACAACTGTAACATTCCTTCCTGACCAGGAGATTTTCCCAGACATCATTTTCCATTATGACATACTTGCAAACAGGCTAAGAGAGCTTGCTTTCCTAAACAAAGGCATAAGAATAACTGTAGAGGATGAAAGGACAGCAAAAAAAGACGAATTCCACTATGAGGGTGGAATCATAAGCTTTGTAGAGTATATAAACAAGAACAAGGCCCCTTACCATGATGTGATCTATTTCCACAAGGAAAGAGAAAAATTGGAGATAGAGATAGCCATGCAGTATAATGACACTTACCAGGAAAATGTTTATTCCTTTGCAAATAACATAAACACTGTTGAAGGAGGAACCCACCTTTCAGGATTTAAGACAGCACTGACCAGGGCGATAAACAGCTACATCGAGAAAAACAAGCTTAGCGACATAAAGCTGACTTCAGAAGATGTCAGGGAGGGCTTGACTGCCGTTATCTCAGTAAAGATAGCAGAGCCTCAATTTGAAGGCCAGACCAAAGCAAAGCTTGGAAATTCCGAAGTCAAAGGAATTGTTGATTCTATCATAAACACAGAGCTTAGCCATTTCCTTGAGGAAAATAAGCAGGTTGCACGGTCGATCATAGACAAGTCAATCAATGCAGCAAGAGCAAGAGAAGCAGCAAGAAAAGCAAAAGAGCTTACAAGGAGAAAAGGAGCTCTTGGCCATTCATCCCTTCCAGGAAAACTTGCTGACTGCAGCAATAGGGACGCTTCAAAGACCGAGATTTACATAGTGGAAGGAGATTCTGCAGGCGGCTGTTTTTCTTCTGATACAAAGGTTGCACTTGCAGACGGAAGAAACCTTAATTTCACTGAACTTATTGCTGAGGACAAACAGGGCAAGAAAAATTATTGTTATACTATCAAGGAAGATGGCTCTATAGGGATTGGCCTGATAAAAAACCCTCGGAAAACTAAAGAGAGTGCAGAGGTTATCAAAATCCGCCTTGACAATGAAGAAGAGATTTTTTGCACTCCTGACCACAGATTTATGCAAAGGGATTATAATTACCTAAGGGCAGATAAAATATCTCCTCAGGACAGTTTGATGCCTTTGAACAGGAAACTATCTAAACTTGAAGGGAGGATCACTATCCAAGGCTATGAGATGGTTTATGATTTAAAGAGCGATAGGTGGGTTTTCACCCATATTCTTGCTGATAGGTACAACCAGGAAAATAACATCTGCCTTCCGTCTGTTGGTGAGTATAAACACCATATTGATTTTAACCGTTTGAATAATAATCCGGATAATATTATTAGGATGACTAAAAAAGAGCACCTATCTTTACATGCCCTGATGGTTGAGAAGACCTTGTTTAGGCCTGATGTTAAAGAAAAAAGCAGGCTAGCTCATACCACTCCTGAGTATAAAGAAAAGATAAGAAGGATTATGTCTGCCCCTCAAATGAAGAGCATCCTGTCTAAACGAGCAAAAAAACAGTGGGAAGATGGAGAGTACAGGGAATTCATGCTGAACAAGTTCTTGGAGTTTTATAGAGAAAATGAAGAGTATAGATTAAAATCTCAAGAAATACTAAAGAAAGGTCAAATGAAATATTGGGCAAATGAAGAGAATAGAAAATTGCACTCCCAAAAAACGCACAATTACTTTTTAAATAATCCTGATAAAAAGACGCAGCTAAGTAGTGCATCAAAAAAGCAATGGCAGGATACCGAGCTAAAAAAATGGAGAAGCGATAAGACAAAAGAGCAATGGACTGAGGAATTTAGGGCCAAAAGAAAAAAAGCTTATGATGCCACTTATTTTGAAAACACGATCAAGTGTATGAAATCTCTGTTTGAACAGGATGGTAATTTAGAAGCATACGATAAAGAGAGGATTAGGTCTAAGAATAGGAATTTGCTAAAGAAAGAAACATTCACCGAGCGCTTTTTTGGATCTGATGAAGGTCGGATGCTCGAGGCGGTTGAAAACTATAATCATAAGATAATAAACTCTATGCCTGTTACGCAAAGGATGGATGTATATGACCTGGAGGTAGAAGGAACACATAACTTTGCACTTGCATCAGGAGTTTTTGTCCATAACTCAGCAAAGCAAGGCAGGAACAGGGAATTTCAAGCAATACTTCCATTAAGGGGAAAGATCCTTAATGTAGAAAAAGCAAGGATAGACAAGATGTTTGCAAATGAAGAGATAACTGCGCTGATAACAGCGATAGGCACAAGCATCATGGAAGAGTTTGACCTGGGAAAAGCAAGATACCATAAGATCATAATCATGACAGACGCTGACGTTGACGGCGCCCACATCAGGACACTTCTTTTGACATTCTTCTACAGGCACATGGTCGCATTGATAGAAGCCGGATACATATACATAGCCCAGCCTCCGCTCTTTAGGGTAAAGAAAGGAAAAGAAGAGATATACGTCTATAATGATGAAAAACTCAAGCAGGTCCTTGCAGAAAAAGGCGAAGAAGTGACCATCCAGCGATATAAAGGCCTTGGAGAGATGAATCCACAGCAGCTATGGGAGACGACTATGGACCCTTCCAGACGAGTCCTCCTAAGGGTAACCCTTGAAGATGCAGTTAAAGCTGACCGGATTTTTTCGATACTTATGGGCGATCAGGTGGAGCCAAGAAGGAAGTTTATCGAAGAGCATGCAAAGGAAGTCATGAACCTTGATGTATAAAATAAGAAGCTTTATAAATCAACTCCTTTTCTCAACATCAGAATGGCAGATCAAAAAGTAGTAAAAGTCAAGAAAAAAAGATGGGTCGAGGTAGTTAGCCCGCAGCTTTTCAGGAACGAGATCATCGGAGAGATACCAGTATTTGAGCCAAGAACCCTTGAAGGAAAGCTTATGACTGTAAACTTGATGACCCTGACAAAAGATATGAAAAGGCAGAATGCTAGCATCAAATTCCTTCTTACAAGCGTCAAAGGAGATAAAGCATCGACCGAGACCTATGGATATTATTTAAGCCCTACATCCATGAGAAGGATGGTAAGAAGAGGCAAAGAAAAGATAGGATTTTCAGCTGTATATATGACTGCTGACAACAAAAGGATAAGGATAATGCCAGTAATAATCCCAGTCACTAAAGTTAAAGGCTCTGTTGCAGCTGCATACAGAAAGCATGCAACTAATTTCTTTGTCACCTATGCTTCAAAAGTAAGTTTTGACGAGATGATAAGAGACCTTATCACAACCAAGCTTCAAAAAGAGCTTAAGAATGAGCTTAAAAAGATATATCCAGTAAAGATCCTGGAAGTGGCAAAACTTCACATTGAGAATAAAAAAGTTCCAGTCGAAGTAAGCAAAGCAGTTGAACCTCAGCCAGAAGAAGAGGCTGAAGAGCAGATTGAGCCTGCAAAGGAAGAGACTGCAGAGCCTGTCGAAGAACAGCAGTAATCATTTTTTGTTATTCATTAATCGATCATTCTTTGTTTTTTCGATATTTGCATCACATAAAGATTCGACTGCTGAATGATGATTTCAGCGGACATCAATTACACTGGAAGTTGAATGAAAAGGATTAATCAAGCCGAACTTTGTGGCGATGGAAGTCGTATAATAGAATAACGATAACTGGCAGTTTAGATGATGAAAGATAAAAGGGCAAAAAATACGATCATTACCTATGAAAGGCAAACGTTGTTCCGCTTGATAAATCCCAGTAACCCAAACAAGGTCAAGCTCTGGCTTAAAAAAGATATTACAAATCCCCCAAGGGTTAATTTTAAATATAAAACGCAATCTCTTGTGTTATTGACCGCATAGCCCCGTAGAAGAACAGGTGATACTGTTCTGCGGAATCTAGCGGTCAAATTCTTGGACGAAAGTCAAAGAAGATTAAGGATAGGGCCCTCTGGAGGCAGGAATTCCTGCCAAAGAAAGGCTCTGACGGCAGTTCGAATCTGCCCGGGGCTATATTTTTATACCATTAATTGTAAAGGACAGCATTACCCAGGAGGTCTCGGAACCTAGGTTCTGAGGTGGGAACCTGCCCGGGGCTATTTTTTCTAACCATTCAATGAAATAAACGCCTGATTGCCAAGGAGGTCTCGGAACCTAGGTTCTGAGGTGGGAATCTGCCCGGGGCTATTTTTTCATTCTGCTATTTTATTGCAACAAACGCTTGAATTTAGCGAAGGTAAATTCCCCATTTCCCCATGCTTTTTTGTTGAAGGGCAAAAAGGCTGGTGGTGAACCTGCCCGGGGCTATTTTTCTTTTAATAGCCGCTAATATGCCCACAACAATTGCGGTTAACGCTTGTTAAACTCAATTTTCAAAAATCCTTTTTTCAAGAAGGGGAACTTTTCTGGCTACTTCAAAGCACGCATTATAGTATAATATTGATTAACAGTTGTATTTAAGGTGTTAACAAGTTCTGAGGGAGCGTAGAAATCGGTGCTTAATTGCTTACTGTGGTGAGCATAACTACCTTGCAAATATAGACGGAAAGAAGAAGTATCAATTTTATAAACCCACCAACTCGTCCTTTTGTCGTGAGTTAATTGTACACCGGGAAATAAGGGCATCACTCTTTCCATTAAAAATGTGCCAGTTTGGTCAAAGCTCATTCCTTCGAAGTATGATTGGTTGTATATATTGTAGGATAAATCAGTTCGTGTTAATCTAGTTTGAGCATCAGTAACGGGTTTTATAGTTGAAATTCTTGGCCATCGCACAATTATTTCTACATTGGGCGATTTCTCGCTTACAGCTTCTCCTCTAAACGTTCCTACTATAGTTTCGTCCAAGAATTGGCGTATTGTTACCCCCTTTTCATGTTTACCTTCGTGTATAAATTCCTGAATCTTCCCATATCCATAAACTTCAATCAAAAATTTCTGAATTGCTTCATCCCTATCCATATTAAAAATAGGAATTAAGGATAATATAAAACCCTTTCGGGTTTATAATCACCTCTAAGATTCAAAGTTCCCCTTCCCTTGACGTATTAACTCTAATGGGCTTCGCCCTTTAATAAGGATTTTTAAAAACTTTTCGGTCGAAATCCAACCCCACTCTGTAGGGTTGGAGAGTTTAACGAGCCTTTGTTAACCAAAATTATTACTCGGGGTTTTCTGCTCCAAGAATCTGTACCAATCTAGAATAACACTCATAAGCCTGGTCAACTAACTTAGTTGAACCCTCAAGATCAGGACCGATAATATCGAGTGATCGAAAATATCTGCTTAATTGCGCCAAATATATCTCCGCTTGTGTTGTTGGCATATGCCCCCTGCATTGATCAAGTACATCTGCATAGTTACCTGAAGTTTTGCCAACAATTAAACCACAAGCCGCAAAAAGTTCTTCCCTTTGAGGTTTTAATCCAAGTCGTACGGCAGCTTGCCTTACTTGATGCCAGTAACCATCAAGCATATTAGTAATTACTTCTCTAGGATTTGGTGCTAATTCGTCTGACTGCATACAGATACGAATACCGTCTTCTTTTTAATTATTTGCAGAAAACCCCTGCGTCATAACTCTTCGCTTGCGCTCGGTCAACCCCACTCCGCAAACATATAGACTAATTTCTTTAAGATACATTGACAAAAGAACGCTCCTTTGTCAGTCGCTATGTTTTGTATATGTTTGCTCGTAGGGCATGACTCGGTTAACAGCCGTTTAGCGGTTC
>DASRUK010000043.1:0-2261 GCA_035655475.1 Candidatus Nanoarchaeia archaeon | reverse complement strand
GTAAAGTGTCATTGGGCCTCACCTCTTTTTTGAGGCTCATCATTTTACCAACAGATAATCACAGAATTAGCCATCCTATAAGTGTTACGCATTCATCCCCAACCACAAGTGGTGGGGATTTCTGCTAAGAAATTTAATTTCGAATACAAACTCCATTGCTCGCTTTAGAGACGTATGGGCCTTGCTTTCTTTTGTTACTTCAAGCATGTTATATTGGAATCTTGAGCGTTTGTCCAGCTCAAGAGAGTAAGATTCTATAACCGACTCTGCCTTTGCGCTTGCTATTTCCAGGGCATCTTTCTGTATAGATTCATAATCTTCTATGAGTTCCTTTCTGAGCTTATCGAGCACAAGGACGATTAGAGCGTCGCTTGCTACCTTGTGGGCTATCCTCTCCTGGATTTTATAACCATAGTGGAGCAGGACTGCATTTGCCGTGTAAAACATAGAATAATATGATATGACGATGACCCACAAATAAGGCTTTAACTGACTTTGCATAAGCTCATTTGCTGTCCTAAGCGAAAGATCTGCATTCTCAAGATATCTGCTCTTTGCAGGTTCGTTTATTTCCTTCTTCAAAAGGCCTTCCTCAAGATATCTCTTGAAATTCTTCCCAGCTTCCTTTTTCCTTCTGTCATCTATCATCGTATCATCTCGTAATAGGGTTCTATACCGTGAAGAATCACATTACTGTTTATTGCTTCTGATCCCACTGTAACCTCCTTTGAGTTTATCATTGCCTTGAAGTGGGATTCCTTGAATATATTGATATGAATATTTAGAGGCAGCATTCCTGTGATATTTTGTATTGCTTTTTCCATATTAGCCTCTGATTCATCAGGGATGACGAAAAGCAGATCGATGTCAGAATGCTTTGTCTGGGTCTTCTTGGCATAGCTTCCAAAAAGCAGCAGGATGAACAATTTTGATTGCAGTACTTTAAAGGAGTCATGCATTACAGCAATATCCTTGTTCTTGAGGATGTCATTTCTTCTCTGGTATTCTGCTTCAAATATCAAGGGATGGAGTTTATTGATGAAGATTACCTTATATGACCTGCCAAATGGCTGCAACCTTACTATCTGCATCCTGTAAAGCCTGGTCACTATGTTATGTGCATTTTTATAGTCCTTCTTCAGGAGCTTTGCAATCTTATTAATGCTCATCTCATTTGCCTTATTTTCAATAAGCAACCTTATAACTTCAGTCTCCTTACCTTTCACGTAAATATCACCATAATATTATGTGTAAACTTACATATATTTAAAGTTTGTTATTTTCACACAATTTATAAAACAATATCCAGTCCTTATTAGCCATGAAACCCTCCTGGCTTAAAGTACCCATCCCCTCCGGCGAAGACTATGCACGGATGAGGAATCTAACCGGAGGGTCAACGCACACAATCTGTGAAGAGGCAAAGTGCCCAAATCTTTCTGAATGCTGGTCAAGAAAGACAGCGACTTTTCTTATCCTTGGAGATATCTGCACGAGAAGCTGCAGATACTGCAATGTCAAGCATGGGACTCCATCAAAGGTCGATGCAAGAGAGCCTCATAGGATCGCTGAGATAATAAAAAAACTCGGGCTTAAGTATGCAGTAATCACTTCTGTCACAAGAGACGACCTTAAAGACGGCGGAGCGATGACTTTTAAGAGAACGATAGAAGAGATAAGGAAAGTTTCTGATGCAAAAATAGAGGTCCTTACACCTGATTTCAAAGGGGATATAAGTTCGATAAAGACAGTGCTTGACAAGCAGCCTGATGTTTTTGCGCACAATATCGAGACTGTTGAGCGCCTGTTTCCAACAATACGGCCAGGCGCCAGTTTCAAGCAGTCGATCATTTTTTTAAAGCTGATCAAAGAGATAGACCCAAAGCAGATAACCAAATCAGGATTGATGATAGGGCTTGGGGAGACAAAAGAGGAGATACTAAAAACAATGAGAACACTTAGGATGGTGAAGGTGGATATACTCACGATCGGACAATACCTGCAGCCTCGCAAGGACCTGGCAGAGGTTGTCAAGTATTACACTCCTGAAGAATTCCTTGAGCTTGGCAACCTGGGGCTTGATATGGGATTTAAACATGTTTTTTCAGGCCCATTAGTGAGAAGCAGCTATCATGCTGAGGAAGCTTGCAATAAGTTTTTATAGATTTAGCGATTACCTGCTCACAGGGGGGGATTTTGTGAAAAAGATAGTTTGGTCCTTATTTGTATTATTCTTTTTTTATTGCGGACTTGCTGAAGGC
>DASRUK010000042.1:0-9717 GCA_035655475.1 Candidatus Nanoarchaeia archaeon | reverse complement strand
TGCGGCTTGTTTTGATGATCATGGCCATGGAACGCATGTCGCAGGAACGATTGCTTCCAACAACACAACCTATAAGGGTGTTGCGCCTTCTGCAAAGATTATAGCAATAAAGGCGTTGAATTCCGCAGGCTCGGGGTGGAGCGAGGATATTATTGCAGGTATAGATTGGTGTACATATAATGCAACAAAATTCAATATATCGGTCATCTCAATGAGTCTTGGAGATGGAAAGGCATATCAAACTTATTGTAACGATGAACCTGAGACTGCTTCGATAAATGCTGCAGTTGCACAAGGGATAGTTGTGACTGTTGCAGCAGGCAATTGTGATGGTGTTGCATGTACTGCTGGAATTTCAGCCCCTGCATGCATACAAAATGCGACTGCAATAGGGGCAGTCAATGATGCTGATGCCATCCAATATCAAAGAGGAGCTCTTTTTGAACTGCTTGCGCCTGGTTTGAACATAATGTCGCTTGAGTACTTAAGCGATGGATTCTTAGCAATGGGCGGCACTTCGATGGCAACACCTCATGTCGCAGGAGCTGTTGCTTTGTTAAAACAATTTACAAAACTGCAGGATGGTACCTCAGCATCACCTTCATCGATAAGGGCAGCATTAAACAGCACTGGAAAAAGAATCGATGATACATCCGGAAGCGGCTACCTATTTTCAAGGATAGATATCTTAAAAGCTGTCCGTTCACTTGATGCAGTTGCACCTGTTTGGTCTGGAAATTCTTCGAATACAACGAGACCGCAGCGCAATGGCACTGTCCAGTTCAACATAAGCGTCAATGATACAGTTGGGCTGTCGGGATACATCTTTTCGATCAACGAGACTGGAAGCTGGGTAAATTCCACGAATGGAACCCTTGATGGAAAAATACAGTTGATAAGCATAAACAAAACAATATCTAACAACAGCAGGAAAAACATCGCATGGAAGTTTTATGTCAATGATACCAATAATAACTGGAACTTTACTGATGAATGGGCTTTGTTGCTTGACAACAGGATTCCGGAAGTTCTCAATCTTTCACTGAATTCAACTGATATCTTGAACCGCACTAATGGAAGCCTTGTTGCCAATTTTAGCTTTTTTGATCTGGATGAAGATCTATTGCAATTAAATGAAACCAGATGGTATAATGGCAGTGTGTATGTAAGTTCGCTTGATAACGCGACTATTATTGGAAGCGGAAACCTTACAAGGAATGATACCTGGATATTTTCTGTGAGGGTCTTTGACGGCGATAACTGGAGCATATGGTATAATTCAAGCAGCATCAGAATAGCTGGTCCATTCACAAGCCCATCACTCTTTTCTGTGGCTGACTATGATGCTGATGGCAATATCGAGCTGAATTGGAGCGATGATGGAAACGAGACAGGCGAGAGTTATAGGATATATAGACATACAAGCAACATAAGTGCAATAAATAGTTCTCTTAGCTTGATTGCTTCTTCTGTTCCCAACGGAACGCAGTATTATGAAGACAATGATACTACCCATGGAACAACATATTGGTATAGCCTAATCACAGTGGATTCACTTGGAAACTTTAATACCAACGTGTTTTCATATTCTCTTAATGGTACGGCAAACGATACAATCAAGCCAAAGATCCCAAGAGTGTTTAACGCTACTTCATCTTCTGGCACAACTACACTTAATTGGAGCTATGTAAGCCAAGACGTCGCTGGTAACCTGGATAATTTTAGCCTGAGCTATAAGATCTGGTACAAGATAGCTACCTCTGTCAACTTGAGCAAGGGGTATGTCAATGAGACTGCTGATTATATAAAAACAGTAAGCTCATGTGCTGATGGTTATTGCACTACCACCCATTCATTAAGCTCTTCCAGTGTGCATTATTACTTTGTCACGACAATAGATGATGCTGGAAATGAAAATCTCACGCTTGACAACTCATCTTTAGGAAACCTTATCAACATGACTGCGACGACTGCGCCATCCAATGCTGTCACTACGAGCAGCGGAGGAGGCGGTGGTGGAGGGGGAGGAGGCGGTGGTGGTGGAGGCGGCTCCAGCAGCAAGACAAACCTGGATGTAAAAGAAGGTTTTGTGAGCGGAAGCGGCTTTAGCGTCAAGCAAACCCAGGGCGATGAAGCAACGTTTACATTTGGCGGAGTGAAGCATACTATAAAAGTAGTAACGCTGCAGGCTGATGGAATCTCTCTTTCAATAGACAATAAGAGCAAGGTGCCTTTGAAAGAAAATCAGGGCAAGGAAATAGATGTGAACAATGACAAGGTGGGTGATGTGGCTGTCACCCTTAAAAAGATTGATGGCGGGAGAGCTGAGATGCTATACAAGATGCTTATCAAGCCTGCGCCAAAAGCAGAGGAGAATAAAACTGTCGAGAGCCAGGCAGCAGCTGTGCAAGAGCCGACTGTCCAGGTCACTGAATCCCTTCCGCCTAAGAAGAACAACTGGTTTAGGTTTGTTATCCTATCCGGCTCTGCATTTGCGTTTGCTGCCTATATGGTGCTAAGAAAGACAAGGCCTAATTAAGAATAGTTTGTCGTTTTCTCTTACAAGATGGTCTGATTTTATAGTTACCAATTGGCCTTTTGCTGCTTTGTTTGTCTTTCCTTTTGAATCTTCCATTGAGGTTATTTTTTGCTCTACAACTCCTGTTGTCGGGCCTTGGAACATGATTGAATCACCAAGCTTTAGATTTCCTGATTCTATCTTTACTTCAGCGACACCTATCTTTTTGTAATAGTTTTTCACAAATCCGATGAGGATCTTCTTTGTTGTAGCTTTTGAGCCGTATGCTTTTGACCATCCGTTCGCCGGCTGTCCAAGATAGAATCCAGTAGAGAAGCCGCGGTTATAGACTGTGCTTAACTTTTTTTCAAGCTCATCTTTGATGCTTTGAGTAAGTTTTCCATTGATTGCTGCATCTATCGCTTTCCTGTAGCACTCTACTGCTGTCTTTACATATTCTGGCGCCCTGTTTCTTCCTTCTATCTTCAGAGCTGAGATATTTGTTTTTATGAGCTTGTCAATGATATTTATGGTGCAAAGGTCTTTTGGAGAGATTATGTAATCGCTACCAAGTTCAAACTCATGGTCTTCCTCTATGTCTTTGATTATGTATTTTCTTCTACACGGCTGGAGGCACTCTCCCCTGTTTGCGGATTTATTGAATATGTCTTGAGATAGAAAGCAGCGGCCTGAGATGCTTACACACATCGCGCCGTGGATGAAGCATTCAATCTCTATATCTAGATGATGCTGTTTAATCTGTTTAATAATTGATCTTACTTGACTCAGCGACAGCTCTCTTGCCAGGTTTATCCTCTTTATGTTGCTGAACTGTTTCTTTATTGCTTTTGCTGCCTGAAAGCTTGCAATAGAAGCCTGGGTAGATAGGTGGACAGGAAGTGAGAGTTTTTTACACTCGCTAATCACTGAGAAATCCCAGGCGATAATCGCATCTATCTTATTCTTTTTAAGAATAGCCAGAAGATGATTAATTCTTCTTGTTTCATTTTCATATATGATAGAATTTAGCGTAAAATAAGCATTGACCTTGTTTTTGTGGCAGATATCTATCACTTTTTTTATCTGGCCTTTTGTAAAGTTGTTTGCGCCAAGGCGCATATTGAGTTCTTTTATCCCAAAGTAGACTGCATCAGCACCTGCGTCTATTGCTGCTTTTAGGCTGGTGAAATCCTGTACTGGCGCTAGAAGTTCTGGTTTCATAACTCTGAGATGTTTAGCGCAAGGATATCCTCTTCAATTCTTGGACAGGCTGTGTTTACCCATGCCTCTATGAATGGGAAGTTTTCCAACTGTGTATAGTCTATAGTGTCTGCAATGAATCTGTAGAATTTTTTGTCCTTGAATTTTTGTTCTAATTGTTTTAGCTTGCCATCACTTATCCTTTGGCCTGGTTTTGTTGTGAGAAGGATGCCCACTTTTTTTGCGTTGAGAAATTTAAGGTAAGCACCTTTCTTTTTTCTTTCATAGGAATCTATCTTTGCTTTGTCAAGCTGGGTGAGAGTCTTTGCTTTTGGATTGTATTTGTAAACTGGCTTTTTTGTCTCTAATGCTATTGCAATAGGATGGAATTCGCCGTCGCCTATATAGAGAAAAGAATCGACTCTTTCTGCAATCTTTCCTGCGCTTTTTGCATCACAGCCTAGTATCTGGCCTGCAATAAGGGATCCTTTTCCCAATTGAGAGCTTATACCCTTTAAGGAACCGATAAATTGGATAGAGCTGGCAAGGCCTATCTTTTTTGGAAGCTTTTCTATCACTTCTTTTGGCAATACTACTTTTCCTTTGTACCTTGCTTCTATAAACAATGTTTTCATTTTAATTCCAAAGTGCATGGGGGATTTATAAATATTGCTAGTAAGATTTAACAATGCCTAAAATATGCTTAAGCATATGATAATCAAAATAGCTTCTTTAAATGATCTTGCCAAGCTGGGGCATGCTCCTGGAAGGATAGAGGAAGAATTGAGAAAGGGCGGATATGATTCCCCAATAATCCACTATGCATTTCATCATACAACCAATGATAAAGAACGGCTTTCTCATCTTCGATGGTCTGGGATGCCTGGCAAGGTATGGTATAGTGGAATCTACTTGCCTGACGGCGAACCATTAGAGGAAAGGCTTACTCAAACTCCGGAAGGACATGCGGATGCTTTGGCTGCTGTTTTTTTTGCGCTATGAAACTCTGGATGCACCTCATCTTTTTATTGTAAGCCCGCAGGGATATAAACGGGTTGAGAAGGTGGCTAGACAGAGAGACTATACGATTGCATAGCAACTCTTTGATTGCCAAAGGTTTTATAAAACAATAGCAAAATACGTATCCCATGCAATACATGCTTGCACCCATAGAGGACATAACCAGCCTTTCTTTTAGGATACTTGCCTGCAGGCATGGCTGCGATGTGGCCTTTACTGAGCTTATCAGGTTTGAATCTCTTGCACGGAACAATAAAAGCACCTGGGAGAGGATTGAGTTTAGTGCAAAAGCTCCTACTGTTATCCAGGTCATCGGGCAGCGCGAGATGTGGCTGAAGAAGTTTCTTTCAAGCTTTGTGCCTGGAGAAGGCTTTAAGGGATTTTGCCTGAATCTTGGGTGCCCTGCTCCAAACTTTGTAAACCAAGGCGTCGGAGCTGCTATGATAAAACGAATCTCTAAGGTAAATAAACTAATCGATGTTGTAAAATCAAGGGGGTATCCTGTAGGTGTTAAGATGCGGCTTGGCCTCAACCAGTTTGAGAAGGATAAGAAGGTATACTTAAACCTTCTTAATAGCACCAATGCTGACTATTATATCGTCCATGCAAGGCATGGAAAGGAAAGTTATAATGTTCCTGCTGACTGGAGCGTATTTCCTGAGTGTGTTGCGACTGGAAAAAAGATTGTCGCTAATGGGGATGTTAAGACTGTTTCAGATGTTAAGAAGCTTGAAACAATGGGTGTTGTTGGAGTTATGATTGGAAGAGCTGCTGTGACAAATCCTGGGATATTTGATACGCTTA
The DNA here is from genome assembly GCA_035655475.1 of Candidatus Nanoarchaeia archaeon. Taxonomy (GTDB): domain Archaea; phylum Nanobdellota; class Nanobdellia; order Woesearchaeales; family JACPBV01; genus DASRUK01. Next base: position 4,175 of record DASRUK010000042.1, on the reverse strand, counting down.
AGGGAAAGGAGAGCGCTTCGTTAGATAGCCTTAGAAAAGAATATGAATCACTTTCTGCAAATGAGCCGTTTAGGTATAAGAAGAATGTTCTTAAGTGGATGGGTGGAAAATCACTAACTGAAGAAAAAATAAGTTAATTTTATCTAGAAGCGTCTGACTGCCTTTCAAGCTCTAGCTTTTTTGAGATGGCATTGCTTGCCCTGTCCATCTTGTAGGCGTTGATAAGCTCATCTGAAAGGCACTCTATAATTCCTCTCTTGGAATTGAAACATTTATGATAAGCGCCTTGCGTCATCAGCCGCAGTGCGATATCTATCCTTCTTTGAGGAGCGCATTCGACTGCTTTTGGGTAGCGGGCTCCGCCGTATTCAATAGTGATTATCTCCTCTCTTGGAGCTGCGTTTTCAAGAGCTTTGACAAAGACTTTTAGCGGGTTTTCTTTTGTCTGCTTTTCAACAATCTTGAATGCGTCTTCAACAATATCATAAGCAGTATGGGCCTTTCCTGTCAGCTTCCAACTTGACTTTACATGCTTTTTTGACTTATGGCCCGGGATCATGACCTTGTTTATCAAGCGCTCTACGATAAATACCCTTGACTTATGGAACTTGTTTCCATGGTATCTTGCGCCTGTCTTTGGCACAATCTTTGGCTCAAGTGTGATATATCTCTGAAGCCCTGCGTCTGCAACTGAAATACCCTCTGTAGTCCATCTGTTGAATGCAAGTATTTCGCTCATTTTCTAGCCTTCTCTATTATTCCTTTCCTCAGTGCAATAAGGCTTTGGTCGTTTACCTTTATGACCTGCCACCTGACGCCCGGAATATCTCCTTTTGATTTTCCTTTGGCACCGCCGATGCTTTCGACCATTACTTCATCGTGCTCGTCGATAAGCTTGGTTGCGCCGTCTCCTGGACAGAATGCAGTTATCTGCCTGCCATTCTTTATAAGCTGAACCCTTACGCATTTCCTCATAGCTGAGTTTGGCTGCTTTGCCTCGAACTGAACTTTTTCTAGAACTATGCCTTTTGCCTGCGACCATCCGCCGAGCGGGTCTGACTTTGCCTTAAGGTTTTTCATCCTCTCGACATATTCATCACTGTGCCACCTGCCCTCCTGCCTTCTTTTCTTAAGCTTGCTTCCGGCGTTTAGCCCTCTTGATTTTTTAGCCATTTTTACTTTAAAAGAATTTCCTCATGATTTAAAAAGCTTTTGGTTATACCACCTTTATATCCTCAACCTGGAAATATCTTGAGACGATGTCTTTTAGATATAAAAGATTCTTTCTTTCTCGGCCTATAAGAAGCCCTTTTGTCTTTGTGTCAGGGCCTGTGATAGTGATAATGTTGTTTTCCTCTGAGATGTCGCCGACCGACAGAGGCATGATAAAGTTACGGATGAACTGCCTTACATCGGAGCTGTACTCGACGATCTTTATCTTCTTGTTCAACAATCCTTCAAGCCTGTGGACGTTTGAGCCGTGCTTGCCTATAGCCTTGCCTATCTCGTTCTCTTCGACGACAAAGATAAGCTGCTCATCGTTGATACAGTCATGCAGCTTTGCCCTTGTAAGGTTTTCAAAGAGCTGCATGTACTTCATGACAGTTAGGTCATATTTTATCTTCATTTGGGAACGCTCAAGACAGAAATAGAAAAAGTCTTCTTGCAAAGGATGCCCAGCTCATCATTTGGATAGCTTAGCTTTACAACCTCAGCATCATATCTTGAGATGGTGTCAAGCGTTTTTTGATCACAATTTGCGCTGACATAGACCTTCTTTATCTTGCCTAGCTTCAACTGCTTTAGCGTCCTGTCAGTCCCTATGATCATGCTCTTTGACTTCAACAATTTCCTTATCTCTCCCATCTCCTTATCTGATTCTACCATTATTTCTTCACCTGTGTCACTAAGTTTGGAAGCCCTGTGCCAACAGGCACCGGCTGATTCAACATAACGTTTTCCACTACTGATGTCAACTTATCAATCTCACCGATAAGTGCTGCGCTCACTATGTGCTTTATTGGCGTCTCAAAGCTTGCCCTTGCAAGGACTGAACTTTTTTCAGAGACTATACCATACCTCGTTATTCCCTTAACTTCGCCTGCATTGCACATTGTGTCTGCAACAAGCATTATATGCCTGATGTCAACATCAAGGCCCTGGGATTCAATAACCTTATAGACCTCGTTGATTATTGACTGTCTTGCTGCTTCTATCCCAAGTATCTTTTGGATCTCGAAAATATCATTTGTCGTGGTCCTTGCGGCATCGACAAAGTCAAGGGAGTTTATCTCCTTTAGGTTTGTTCCTGAGGTGATGATGATGTACTCCTCTCCTCTCCTGATAGGAAGGACCTGTGAAATGCCCTTTACACCTTTTAGATGTATGCCTTTTATCTTTTCTTTATCGACATAGACCTTGTTTACGCTTTCTTCCTTGGTCTTTGATTTTAAGACGATTGAATCCTTTGTTATCTTGACATTATATCCTTTGACTCCTCCCTTCAAGGCATTGCTAAGGACTGTCTCGGTAATTCCCAGCTCTGCCATCTTTGTGTCATCAAGATTAAGCTCGATGGATGAGTCTGCGATATTAATCACAAATTCCTTGATGACTTCTGCAAGCAAGGTTTCCTTAATTGACAAGGCAAGCTTCCTTATATCTTTTCCCTGTGAATATGGAGCGTTAAGATATATTTCCATCATCGGAGTCTTGATCTCGCTTCTGCCGTCGAGAATCTCGATAATCCTTGGAAGGCCCATGGTAACGTTCATCTCTGCGACTCCAGCGAAGTGGAATGTATTAAGCGTCATCTGCGTCCCTGGCTCGCCTATAGATTCTGCAGAAACAACTCCGACAGACTCGCCTGCCTCTACCTTTGTCTTATTATACTCTTCAAGGCAAGCTTCCAGGATCTTCTTTTGCTTTGCTTCTGACATGCCCTTGGTCAATTCCTTTATCTCGTCATAAACTTTCTTTGGGAACTTTTCCTTGTATTGTGTAAATATCGACATCTTATTCACCAACTGTCCTTATTATTCTCTTGACGTTTAGTATTCCGCCTTCTGATTTTGAAACATCTATCCCATCTTCGCCATAGCTGAACTGGATAATCCTTGCTGCTGCATCCCTGACGGTTTCGTCATATTCTGCCTTCAAGTCCTGCATGGCGTTTGCAAGCCTTCTGTATAGATATCCAGATTTTGGCGTCCTTAGCGCAGTATCCATCAGCGAATCTCTTCCAGTCATAGCTCCAAAGAAGAACTCATATGGAGTAAGGCCGGTCTTAAAGCCGTTTGCGATGAATCCGTGTGCTGCTGGACTTAAATCCCCCTTCTTGAACGATGAAAGTGTCCTACCTTTATAGCCTTTTTCAATCCTCTTGCCTCTCATAGCCTGCTGGCCAACACAGGCTGCCATCTGAGCGAGGTTTAGCAGATTTCCTCTTGCGCCTGAATCTGCCATGACAAGGGTGTGGCATTTCTTGTTTGCGTTCTTTGAGACAAGCTCTCCTGTCTTGTTTCTTGCCCTGTTGAGCACTTCAAGGATCTTCAGTTCAAGTGTTTCCTTGACTGTCTTTCCAGGGAATGCATCCAACTTGTTATTGTTAAACTGCTCGATTAGCTCATCGACTTCCTTCTTTGCTGCGTTAAGGGTATCTCTTATGCTTTGAGATACTGATTCAGGAAGGTCTGTATCTGAGATAGCTGTTGTGAATCCAACCTTTAATAGAACACCTATTCCCAGCCTGAAAAGATTTCCCAGTATCTCTATTGCTTTTTCCTCTCCATATCTTTTATGGATGTTTCTGAGCAATAGCCCTGAGCCTTCTCCAAGGTTGTTTCTGTCCATAATTCCGGAAAGAAGCTTGCCATCTTTTATGACAACATAAGCGTCTCTTTTTGTGTTCTCTTCCTTGCTTTGAGCAGCATCATAATGCCTTGCCCTTCCGGTAAAGTTAAAGTCATCAGGGATAAGGACTGAAAAAATCTCTTTTCCTGTGATCTTCTCTTTTCTTGGAAGCTTTGAGTAGTTTGTAACTCCTGCAAATGTCAAAAGATCGATTGCCTCTGGTCTTGGAAGGTCTAGTGCTTTTGTAAGCAGATAGTTTCCTGAGATTGCGTCCTGGACGCAGCCGATTATGCTTAGGCCGTATCTTGGCGAGATAAGCTGAG
>DASRUK010000041.1:0-2548 GCA_035655475.1 Candidatus Nanoarchaeia archaeon | reverse complement strand
CCATAAACAGTCTTATGTTCCAAAGCCCCAATGGGCAAAAGAGCAGGATGAGTTCAGGACCACAACTAAATATCCAGGCTGCAAAGGCACGTTTCCCGATTGCCCGCAGGAGATAGCCCCTGATCTTGTTGTTTCTGAATGTAAACTATGCCCTATCTACAGAGGCAAGTAGATTCTCAATACTGAGAGCTGACTTTAGTCATCCCCTCTTGCTTTAGCCATAATCTTTATATATAAGTAAGTATAAAAATGAATATATTGATAAGTAAATAAGTAAGTATACTAAAGATAAAAATATTTTGAAGATTTTTATCTTTTCGTAAAAGCAAAAGACCTAGTGTATACTAAAAGAAAATAATGAGTCTTTTGCTATATGCAAAAAAATGCAGACAGTTGAGTTCAAAAGAAAGCTTTACAAGAGAGGCTCTAGTTATGAGACTACTATTCCTATGCCTCTTCTCTTTGCCCTGGACAAAGATAAAAAATACAATGTAGTCTTCTTTTTTGATCCTGAAGCAAATAAATGGTATCTAAAATTTGAGGAAAATTTATCGTCTATAGAAGAAAAAATTGAGGGATAATATGGCAGAAAACTATCATGCACTTACAACAGGCGAGGTGCTTGCGCTCTTCAGCACCTCAAAGCAGGGGCTCTCAGAAGAGAAAGCAAAGGCAAGGCTGCAGGAATTTGGGCTAAATGAGCTCCAAAAGGAAAAGAGGTCAAACGCCTTTTTCCTTTTTGTAGGTCAATTTAGGAATGCCCTAAGCATCCTTTTGATCTTTGCAGGAGTGCTTTCATTGTTCACCTCTGATAAGCTTGAGGCTATCGCTATCTTCAGCATCTTGTTCATCAATTCGACACTTGGATTTATCCAGGAATACCGCGCTGAAAAGGCCATGGAAGCGCTTGAAAAGATATCGGCCCCTTCAGCAAGGGTTCTAAGAGACGGAAAGCAAAGAAAGATCCCTGCAAGAGACCTTGTCCCTGGTGATATTATAATGCTTGAAGCAGGAGACATTGTCCCTGCAGATTCAAGGTTATTAGATGTTGCAAGTATGTATATAGATGAAGCCTCTCTTACAGGTGAGTCTGTTCCTTCCAAGAAATTCATCGAGCCGCTAAAAAATGAGATAACTGTAGCAGACAGGGAGAACATGGCCTATACAGGGACCATAGTCACCTACGGCAAGGCAAAAGCAATAGTAGTTTCGACAGGTATGAACACAGAGTTTGGAAAGATTGCAGCATCTATCCAGGAAACAGAAGAGCCAGAAACACCTTTGCAGAACAAGTTTGCGCAATTGGCAAAGCAGATAGGCTTTGTGGTGATGGGGCTAATAATTGTCGTCCTTGCTGCAGGCACTATCCAAAAAACAGTTTCCTTTGCAGGCATGGTCTTGTTCGCCCTGGCCCTCACCGTTTCAACGATACCCAGCTCATTGCCGATAATTGTTACGGTCAGCCTTTCTATGGGAGCAAAAAGGCTTTCAAGAAAAAACATGCTGATAAAAAAGCTGCCTGCAGCAGAAAGCCTTGGAGCAGCGACGATAATATGCTCGGACAAGACAGGCACGATAACAAAAAACCAGATGACAATAACCCATATCTATTCAAATGATAAGGTCATAAACGTCACAGGTGCCGGTTACGAGCCCAAAGGAGAATTTAAGGTAGGAAACAAGACTATTGATTCAAAGGAGCTTGAGCTTCTATTGAAGATAGGCTATCTCTGCAACAACGCAAAGCTGGAATATGTCAATGGAAAGCATGAACTTATTGGAGATCCCACCGAAGGTTCGCTGATAGTCCTCGCAAAGAAAGGAGAGCTGGACGAAAAAGCTATCAGCAAGCGATGCGTTATGATTAAAGAGCATCCCTTTGATTCAGAAAGGAAGCGGATGTCCATGATATTCAAAAATGAAAAAAGGCCAGAGGCCTATGTCAAGGGAGCACCCGACCTATTGCTTGAAGTTTGCAGCAAGATGATAAAAAACAGTAAGATATGCCCCCTTACAGCCAAGGAAAAAAAGAAGATCCTTGATGCAAACAACAAATTTGCAGAACAATCTTTGAGGGTTCTTGGGCTTGCATACAAAGACCTTTCTAGCAGGAAAAGGTACACATTAGAAGAAGTGGAAAAAGACTTGATCTTTATCGGGCTTGTAGGCATGATGGATCCTCCCAGGGATGAAGTTAAAGATGCAGTCAAGCAGTGCCATGAGGCAGGCATAAAGGTTATGCTGATAACCGGGGATCATGCTGTCACTACAAAAGCGATAGCCAAGAACATCGGGCTTTTCAGTAAAGGCGATCTGGTGATGACCGGAGAAGAGCTTGACAAGATGACTGATGATGCGCTCGAAAAGCAGATAGACAAGATAAGGATAATCGCAAGGGCTCTTCCCATCCAAAAATCAAGGATAGTAGATATCCTGCAAAAGAAAGGCCATATAGTGGCGATGACAGGCGACGGTGTCAATGACGCTCCTGCTCTCAAGAAGTCAGACATAGGCATCTCTATGGGTGTTATTGGTACAGATGTAGCAA
>DASRUK010000040.1:0-10759 GCA_035655475.1 Candidatus Nanoarchaeia archaeon | reverse complement strand
ATCAGCAGGAAAGGCATCGAGATACATAACCAGGGTAATCATGAAAGTAAGGTATGCGCTTTTCTTTGGATATACACAGGATTTCCAGCATCCTCATATGAAGGCATAAACGTAGAGCAAGTCAGGGAAAATTGTGGAAAGCTTCTGGCAAAAAGTGATGATGTAGGCGTGGATCTTGTCTCAGGAGTGCCTGACTCAGGAACCGCTCATGCCATAGGCTATGCCATCCAATCTGGAAAGCCCTACAGGAGAGCATTGATAAAATATACATCAGGATATGGAAGGAGTTATACCCCGTTGACTCAGGATCTTAGAGATAGGATAGCGCTCATGAAGCTGATCGCCAATGAAGATGTGATCAAGGATAACCGCATCCTGCTCTGTGAGGATTCCATAGTAAGAGGAACCCAGCTAAAAAATTATACCATAACCAAATTGAAAAAAGCAGGCGCAAAAGAGATCCATATAAGGCCAGCTTGCCCTCCGCTTTTGTTTCCATGCATCTATGCACTTTCCACTAGGACCAACCATGAGCTTGTCGCAAGGCGGGCTATAAGGGCGATAGAAGGAAAGGAGATAGAAGATATCTCTGAATATTTGAACCCTGAATCCGAAAAGTACAAGAAGATGGTCGATTGGATAGCAAAAGACCTAGGAGTCAACTCTTTAAAATACCTAAAGCTTGATGATATGATATCAGCCATCGGAGTAGCAAAAGAAAAAATTTGCACTTATTGCTGGACTGGCAAAAGCATCCAGATGCAGCTCAACAGATACCAGCAGGAGGTTTACAATGAATGTCTTACTCATAGGTAATGGCGCAAGGGAGCATGCGATGGCTGAGGCGATTATTAGGAGCCCAAAAAAGCCAAAGCTTTATTCTTATATGAAGGCAAACAATCCAGGTATTGCTTCTCTCTCATATCAGGTAAAGCTTGGAAAGTATGATGACCTAAGCACCATAACATCTTATGCAAAAGCCTCAAAGATAGACATCGCAGTCATAGGCCCCGAAGACCCGCTATCTGATGGAGTCGTTGACGCCTTGGAAAAAGAAGGGATAAAGGCAGTAGGCCCAAAAAAACAGCTTGCCCAGCTTGAAACCTCTAAATCTTTCACAAGAAATCTCATGAAGAAATATAATGTTCCAGGCGCTCCGATATTTGGAGTCTTTAATAGCACCAAAGGATTGAAAGAGTTTCTGATCGATCTCCATCCAAAAATAGTGCTAAAGCCAGATGGCCTTACAGCAGGAAAAGGAGTTAAAGTACAAGGCGATCATTTCACCACAGTCGAAGAAGCTTACCAATATTGTGAGGAAGTGCTAAAGTCACACAGCGCTGTCGTTGTCGAAGAGAAGCTTGAAGGAGAAGAATTCTCGCTCCAAAGCTTCACAGATGGATTTTCCTTGCTTCACTGTCATCCTGTCCAAGATCACAAAAGAGCATTTGCCGGAGATAAAGGCCCAAACACAGGCGGCATGGGCTCGTACTCAACTGGCGAGCTTCTTCCCTTCATGGAAAAATCGGACTTAGAGCAGGCAAAGGAGATAACAGATAAGATGAGAGAAGCCCTAAAAAAAGAATGCGGTGAGCCATACAAAGGAGTCATGTACGGCGGCTTCATCTGCACAAAAGAAGGGACAAAGCTTATTGAGTATAATGCAAGGCTTGGAGACCCAGAAGCGATGAACGTCTTGCCGATAATGAACAATGATTATGTAGATGTCCTCCAGGCAATAGCAGATGGTACGCTGAGCAAGATAAAAGCTGACTTCCGCAATATATCGACAGTCTGTAAGTATGCAGTTCCAAACGGCTATCCAGACCATCCGGTAGAAAACCAAAAAGTTTCATTGGATAATGTTCCAAAAAACGTCAAGGTATATTATGCATCTATAGATAAGAGGGAGGATGGGCTTTACATGTCAAAGTCAAGGGCTCTTGCATTTGTGGGCATTGCAAAGGACATAGAAGAAGCTCAAAATATTGCTGAAGAAGGAGTAAAGGCTGCAAAAGGCCCTATCTTTCACAGGGAAGATATCGGGACAAAAAACCTTATCGATAAAAGGATAAAGCATATGCAAAGACTTAGGCAAAAAAGCAATTAAGCAATACAAAAAGCTTATATACTTAGTAAGATTAATCTTACAAGGTGATTATTATGGATGTAGCATTTACAAGGATGAGTTCAAAAGGTCAGATAGTTATACCTTCTGAAATGAGAGTTGGAATTGACGAAGGAGACAAATTATTGCTAATTAAAAATGATAGCAGAATTATCATAAAAAAAGCCAGTGAGCTTGATGAAAACCTTAAAGATGATTTAATTTTTGCAAAAAGGACAGAAGAGGCTTTAAAAAGGTATGAAAGCGGAGATTTTAAGACAGTTCCTGCAAGCGAATTTCTAAAGATGATTGAAAAATGCTAAGTGTAGTTTATGAACCTCATTTTTTGAAGCTTATTTGCAAAATCAAGGACCCTGTAACAAAAGAAAAAGTTAAGATGCAAATAGCAAAGATTGTAGAAAATCCCGAGATTGGGAAGCCCATGAGGTTCGATAGGAAAGGCACCAGGGAGTTGTATGTATCTCCTTGCAGATTGTCATATATTTATCTAAAGCAGGAAAATAAGGTTGTATTTCTGGATTTGTATCATAAGAATGAACAGTAGCCTGGATGTTTTTTTTAGAAATATAAGTATACATGTCAACTGTGCGGGAAAAAGGAATCAGAACTTAGAGGCCTTGTCGGTGGAAACTATTGGTTTGCATTCTTTTGTTATCGCTTGGGTATTGAACCTGAAGAAATACTTTAAGTTGGCGCTTTTACCTATCGAAATCGAAAAAAATTGGAAATCAAGTGCAAAATTCAAACAAAGATTGGATCTTTCAAGAGTTCTTTTCCATAATTTTTTTAAATAAGTTATTTATAGGTGTCCATTCTATCATTTGAGGGGTGAGAGGACATATGGACAAAGAGATTAAGCTTCTAAACGCACAAGCAGAAAAGTACAACAAGCAGATAGTAAAGGCGCTTGAAGAGATAAAGAAAGTCATAGTAGGCCAGGAAGAGGTCCTTGAAAAGCTGATGATCTCCCTGATTGCTGACGGCCATGTCCTGCTTGAAGGAGTCCCAGGCCTTGCAAAGACTTTGATGATAAAAACCCTGGCTGAAACATTAAACTCAAGATTCAGCAGGATACAGTTCACACCTGACTTGCTTCCTGCAGATATTATAGGAACAAAGATTTATGAGCATAAAACAGGGACTTTCACGACAAAAAAAGGCCCTATCTTTACCAACTTCATCTTGGCAGATGAGATAAACAGGGCTCCTCCAAAGGTGCAATCAGCCTTATTGGAAGCCATGCAAGAACGTCAGGTGACAATCCAAGGGGACACATTCAAGCTGGAAAAGCCATTCCTTGTGCTTGCGACCCAAAATCCCATTGAGACAGAAGGAACCTACAAGCTGCCTGAAGCGCAGGTTGATAGGTTTATGTTCAAGCTCTTGATAAAGTACCCCAGCAAAAAAGAAGAGATGGAGATAATCAGGAGAAATACTCAGGGGAGAGAGTTTGATTTGGCAAAAGTTATAAACCCAGATGATATAATAAAAATTCAAAAATTCAACCAGCAGATATATGCTGATGAGAAGATAGAAGAGTATGTGTCTTCGATAGTTGATGCAACAAGGCATCCTTTGGAGTATCATCTGGACTTTGACGGCCATATCGAGTATGGCGCATCTCCAAGGGCTTCAATCTGGCTCATATTAGCTGCAAAAGCACACGCTCTGTTGCATCAGAGGGGTTACGTGATGCCAGAGGACGTCAAAGCTGTTGCACATGACGTGCTCAGGCACAGGATAATACTTAGCTATGAAGCAGAGGCTGAGGAGATAACTTCTGACGATATAATAAGCAAGATAATCGAAAAAGTAAAGGTTCCATGAGCAAGGTTGCAAACGCTATGTTATTTTTTGTGCTGGGATTCATCGTAGCTGTAGCGATATTTGGCTATCCTACTGCAGAAAAAGTGACAGGCCAGGCGATACAGGAACAAGACGCCCAGAACACGACTTGCATCGGGCCTATAAACCAGACTATCGAGCGAAGTCTGGCAATAGTTGCAGTCAGTGAAGACGAAGACGAGGGCATCATAGGCAACCTTACTGTGCGGCTTATACCTGGCAATTCAAATGTCCTTATCGAAACAAACCCCTTCCTTGAGCCTGACTTGCAGTACAGCGCAAATATCGCAAAAGAAGTGGCAATAGAAGTTACTGGCAAATCCAATCCTGATAGGGATTTTGTTTTCACTTACAGTATTGAAAGCCAGGTTGTTGGCGGCGGCAGTGCAGGTGCAGCTACAACCCTTGCAGCCATAGCAGCATTGGATAATAAAACAATAAGGCAGGATGCGATAATAACTGGTACCATAAACAGCGACGGCACGATAGGCAGGGTGGGAGGCATCCTTGAGAAAGCAAAAGCAGCCTCAGACGCAGGTTATAAGCTTTTCCTGGTCCCAAGAGGCCAGACAGTTGTAAGATATTACGAACGAGAGGTCACTAGAGAACAGACAGGCCTTGGTTTTGTTTTTTATAATACGCGATACGTTCCAAAGGTATTAAACATAACCGAAAGTGTAAAAGAGTGGGGCCTGGAACTAAGAGAAGTTTCAAACATCAAGCAAGCAGCAGATATCATGTTAAGAGACTAGCCGTAAAAATGCCAGAGACTATAGAGATATTAAAGAAAGTTAAAAAGATAGAGATAAAGACAAAGCATCTTGTAGACGGCCTTCTCTCTGGCGCATACCATTCTGTATTTAGGGGAAGAGGCATCGAATTCTCAGAAGTCCGTGAATATGTCGCAGGAGATGATATACGCTCCATTGATTGGAGTGTCACAGCAAGGATGAACCATCCCTATGTAAAAGAGTTTATCGAAGAGCGCGACCTTACTATATATATAGTTCTTGACGTGTCTGCATCAAACGATTTTGGCTCCGAAAAAAGCAAGAAAGAAGCAGCAATAGAGCTCTCTGCATCCTTGATGTTTGCAGCGCTCAGAAATAACGACAAAGTAGGCCTATGCCTTTTCACAGACAAGGCTGAAAAATACTATTCGCCAAGAAAAGGAAAGACCCATATTCTGCGCCTTGTAAGAGATATGATAGAATACAACCCAAAAAGCAAAGCTACTGGTCTTGCAGAAACCCTAAGGTTTTTGTCAAAAGTCATTAAAAAAAGGAGCATCATTTTTATCATCTCTGATTTCTTCACAGATTCCTTTGAAAAAGAGCTAAAGATCCTAAAAAACAAGCATGATGTGATAGCGATAAACATGTCGGACATAAGGGAAAGCGAAATACCCAACGTCGGATATATAGAACTGGAGGATGAAGAGACAGGGGAGCAGCTCCTGCTGGATACATCCGACAAGGAGTTCAGGCAATCATATATTTCCATGATGAAAGAAAGAAATGACCGTCTGAATAATATGTTAAAAAAGCTAAAGATAGACAACATCCAGCTGAAAAGCCAAGAGCCTTATGAGATACCATTGAGGAAATTCTTTCGCTTAAGAGAAAGAAGGATGGTAAGATAAATATGGCTTTCAGCTTCCAATATCCTCATCTGTTATGGTTTCTTCTAATTGTACCTGTCATTTTTTTCTTCCATCGCCTTGCCGATCAAAAAAAGAAAAAGGAAGCGATAAAGTTCAGCCATCTCTCCATAATTAAAAAAGCCATGGGTGATAAAAAGCCCATAAGGGTAAAACTATTGTTCTACATTCTGCTCACAGCCATTGCACTCATGCTCATGGGCCTTGCAGATCCTCACATTCCAATGAAGCAGACAAAAGAAGGGGTCAATGTCGTCCTTGTGATAGATGACTCAGGCTCAATGCAGGCAACCGACTACAAGCCAAACAGGCTTGAGGCAGCAAAAAACTCAGCAGCTATTCTGATAGAAAGCTTAAAGCCAAATGACCATGTTGGCATTGTAATATTTGAAAATGGTGCGACAACAGCATGCTACCTTACGCCATTCAAGGACAGGGCATTGGACAAGCTTAAAGGGATTACTGCAAGGGAAGGAAAGACTGCAATAGGCGATGGCTTAAGCCTGGGAATAGATATGGCAACATCAATTCCAAACAAGAAGAAGGTCGTTGTCCTGCTAAGTGACGGCGTAAATAATGCCGGAGTCATCTCACCGCAGGAAGCTATCCAGTTTGCGAAATCAAACAAGATCCAGGTTCATGCGATAGCCATGGGCTCAGAAGGAAACGTTGTCTTGGGCTATGATTGGTTTGGAAACCCCCAATATGCAGAGCTTGATGAAGAGACGCTAAAAGATATAGCACAGCAGACAGGCGGCTCTTATTTTAAGTCAGTGGATGAAAAAACCCTGAGTGATATTTATAAAAATATTAGCAAGGACATAAAGCGAGAAAAAGAGAACACAAGCATCAAGGATTGGTTTTTTGGCTCAGCGGTGATGCTCCTGCTCGTCGAAGTTTACCTAAGGTATGGAAGAAATAGGATTATCCAGTAAAATGACCCCTAAAACAGTTATCGTCTTCTCATTATTGTTAGCGGTTCTTTCAACCACAAGCACTGCAAAAGAGCTTACACTTGCAGTAAATCAGACAGAATATTATTTCCTTGTTAATGAGAATGCAATTATTCCAATTGAGTTTGACAACCCTTCGTCAACCCCTATTCAAGGAACACTCAGCTATACAATAACTCAGGAAATAAGCCAAGCAGGCTTTCAGTATTCAAGCTCAAACAGTGGTTCTCAGCCATTTACAGCTCCAGGAGGAAAACAGATAGTGACTTTTAGTGCAGGCACTTCTGACAAACCGATAAAACTTACGATAGACCTTACATTTGCTTATGGCAGCGTAAATATAAATCTCAGGGGGATAATAGTATACTTTGTACAAGACCAGTCTCAAAAGCAAAAGAATGACGAAAGGAAAGAAAGCAAGCAGCAAAATAATCAGCAACAAACCAGCCAGCAAAGCAATCAACAAAGTCAGCAGAGCCAGATGCAGCAAGCAAAGCAGCAGATGCAACAACTGCAGCAGCAGATGCAGGAGCAGATGAACAAGATATTTGGCAGCCAGCAAAGCAAGCCAGACCCCATGCAGGCTGTGCAGAACAACCAGATGGCGCAAGACAGCTCAGCATTAAAGCAGCAGCTCCAAAAACAGATGCAGGAGCAGCAGCAGATGAAGCAGGAATTCCAAAACAACCTTGGCCAGAATCCGGAGTTCCAGCAAAAGCATAACGATCTCACACAGCAAGGATATAAGCCCATGTCCGGAAACCTTGACCCGACAAACAGCACTTCTGGCAATTTTGAAGTCAATTATGAAAAGGGAGCTGAGACAGCGACAGTTAAAGGAAGCATGGAAAATAATCAGATGAAAGAAATTCAGAAAACTACAAGCGAAGATATCAAAAAAATCATGGATCAACTGCTAAACGACCAAAGGTATCAGCAATACTCTCAATATCTTCAATCCCAAGGATATACTCCCAAGCAGCCGGAGGTTCAAACTGCAGGAAATGCAACCTCGATCAAGATTCCCTATCAAGACGATAATAACAAAACTGCTGCAATAACTGCGCAGATAAAAAATAATGTAGTTGAAGACATAAAGTTGGAAAAAGAAAAAAGCCTTTGGTGGATATGGGCTTTATCCCTTCCACTATTAGCAATTGGCATATATTTTGCATACACAAAGTACCTTAGAAAATCAGCCGATCAAATGCCTCATGCGGTTATAGAAAGACCTATAGATTATAGGAAAGAGTCAAGAAATATGCTTGATGAAGCAAAAAAGCTATACAGAGAAAAAAAGTATAAGGATGCATACGAAAAAGCCTCTCAAGCAGTCCGTTTCTTCTATAGCCATAAGTTAGGCATTAGGATAGAGTTGACTAATTCTGAGCTTATAAAACACTTAAAGAAAGAAAAAATAAGCCATGAGGATACCCAAAAATGCCTAAACCTTTGCAGTATGGTGGAGTTTGCCAAGTATCAGGCAAATGATGAAGATTTCAACCAGATAATAAGCACAAGCGAAAGCATGATTAAATGACAAATTTTATTAACTTAATACGTGATAGATATTTATAGATGAAAAATATCAACCGCAGAGTTATTCTGCGAAGAAGAAACCGGCTATCCGCAACCGAGATAAAGGAAAAGTCAGATAAGATTAAGCAAATTCTTTTCAACTCAAAAGAATATAGGCAAGCAAATATAGTCATGTTCTATGTTTCCTTTGGCTCTGAGGTTGACACATGGGACATGATTAAAGAGTCGCTAGAAGAAAAGAAGGTGTGTGTTCCTTGCGTCATAAAAGACAGGTTGGTCGCTTCAAAAATAGCAAGCCCAGGTGAGCTTAGTAAAAAAAACGTTTATGGTATTTGCGAGCCAGAGAAGATAAAAGAAGTAAGCAAAGATGTGATTGGCCTTGTGATAGTGCCAGGGGTTGTCTTTGACAAGCATAACCACCGCATTGGATATGGTAAGGGTTATTATGATGATTTCCTAAAAGAGTTTAGCGGAAAAAAGATAGGCTTAGCATTCGAACTGCAGGTCCTTGAGGACATACCAAGAGATGATTGGGATATAAGGCTGGATAAGGTAATTAGCGAGGGATAATTTTTTAAATAGATATTAATTTGCTAAGGCTATGAGAGATTGCCGACCACCGTTAGTATCACCTGAAACAGCAATAGATAAACTTGCAGATGATTTATTTAGAGCTGCAAGAGAAGCATTTGTTGAAAGTCAAACAAAGCCAACAAGATCGCAATTCCTTTTGCAGGCAAGACAACACCTTAATGGATCAACTGCTTTAGAATGTGTTGATAGGATTCAGATCTATTATGATGCTGAATTGGCAAAGATGGGATATAATGGTGGTAAACAGTAGATTCTTAATGTAGGTTTTGACCCAGTTGTTTGAACTAAACTATTTTGCGCTTTAGCTTTTCCAGTTCTTCATATGTTTCCAGTATCTTTTCTGCTGTTCCCAAATACCTTACAGTTTTTGTTTGAAATTTACCGCCTACCTTTTCCTGTTTTTCCAAGTAATAATAGGTTGAATACTTGTCTCCCCTCTTAAATCTCTTTTTCCTAACAAACATCATTTAATAGGCGTTAAACTTATATATAAGCTTTTCTATTCTCAAGAATATAAAAACATAAAAATAACGCCTATTATTATAGGCGTTAAAAGGCGCCTTAGAGGTGAACACAATGGCGTTTGTATTTCAACTTAGAGGCGTCTCTAAAACTGAATCAAAAGAGATCTGTAAGAGGTACACCAAGGAGTTCAAAAGAAAAGATAACTTCCATACGGCTGTTTGCGGCCTCTTCCTGGACATCATCTATCTGTATTTTGACAACGATAAAACCAAGCTGTACAAACTGTTCTTCCCAGTGATCATGGCGAACTTTACGGAGAAAGGATCTATCCATTCAGTCATTGAAGAATACAGAGAGTCAAAGAACCTGTACTCCTGGTCCTACACATATAGGATTCTTAACATGGTTGATAAAGATGATGGCCTTGAGATTGGCAGGATATTCCGAAAGCTTTTGCTCAAGCTCATGAAGAATGCCGCTTTTAAGAATAAGGGATATTGCGTTGCAGCCGATATTACAGCAAAGCCCTTCTATGGAGACAAAAATCTCCTTATGGTTAAGGGATGCAAGAGAAAGGCCGGAACAAACTATGCTATCCAGTATCTGACTGCTTCTATTGTGGAGGAAGGAGTAAGATTCAACCTATTATGCCTGCCAATCCCCTCTCTTGCTTCTGTTGTGGGGAAATTTGAGCAAATGATAAGGGAGATAAGAAAGCTTGTGCCAATCAAGCTCCTATTCCTGGACAGGGGATTTGGCAATAAAGAGTATTCCCGGGTCCTGGGGCTTCTCTGCCATAAGTATATCATGCCCATCACAAGAAACCATAAGCTAAAGGAGATAGAGCTATGCATGAAAGAGCAGTCGACTATTAAGGATGACGAATATTGCGTATCTATTCTAGACTATACTTTTAGCGAAGACAGACCAAAAGAGTATCAATTAAAGGTACGGCTGATAATAGTACAGGATAAGGATGACGTTTTTTTCTTTATAACAAACATGTATAATCTGAGCATGAGGCAATATTACCTGTTGAGCGAGACCTATAAATACAGGTTTGGCATCGAAACAAACTACAGAGTAGACAATATCTTTTCGCCGTTTACCTGCTCAACAAAAGCTGCCCTTAGGTATTTGCTTATGCAGATGTCTCTCATCGCACAGGACTTGCGGGCATTTGTAAACTTTATTTCCCATAAAAAAGGAAAGAGGCAGCCAAGAGAGAGGTTTAAGAAAGGCCGCTCGGTTATGGATATTGTTAGAGCAAGAATCAGGGATTTAGGATACACATGGCGGCCCGTAATAACTGCTGTTCAGTTTAAGAGGAAGATAGATAAGATTCTTGGGTAAGGGGTAAGATCAGAGATGCCTCTTTTATCTTAGCGTCAGCAATGTAAAAATAGCAACATTGGATGAGACGAGACAGGGGTTGTCCCTACGGGATGTCTCGTAGGTTATTTTGCACAGAGCAAAATAACCGTCTCATCCCATGTTGTTGTTATTTTTACATTTGTCATAATACAGAATTACTGTTTGGAATGATTGTTTTGGGTTATTGGTTCAAACAACTGA